>NZ_MJXM01000046.1:0-162159 GCF_001762775.1 Campylobacter sp. BCW_6464
TGCCAAAAAAGAAATAGTAGCTAAAGATAAAACTATTTTTTTAGAATTTAAACAGGGTTCTTTGCCCTCTCCTATAGGTATTTTAGTTAATGTGATATTTTTCATAAGATTTTCCTCCCTTTATAATTTGTTCTATATGTTATATTTTTTAAAAATAATATAAAATACAAAATAAAACGACAGAATATTAAAATAGTTATACTTAAAATATTATTAAATACTTATTATTATAAAACTATATGATTTGAATTTAAAATTTTATTTTATAAAAAAAATTGATTTAATGAGAGTAAATTTAATTAAATATTAAAATTATTTGTGAGATATTTTTAATTAATTTATATTAATTAAAACTAGCCTGTAAATTCAGTAGCTTCGTAGCCTATAGGTTTATCTACAAAACAAGATTTTTCTTTTAAAAATACAACTTCTATAGTTCCAACAGGCCCATTTCTATTTTTTCCAACAATAATTTCAGCATTTTCTTGCATAGGATTTGGTATAAAAAGCCTTTGATAAGCTTTGCCTTCAGCTTTAGCTTTATTCTCTCTTTCTTTTTCTTCTTGCTCTCTATAAACCTCATCGCGATATACAAACAAAATAGCATCCGCATCTTGCTCTATAGCTCCACTTTCTCGCAAATCACTCATCAAAGGACGCTTATTTGCTCTTTGCTCTAAGCCACGATTAAGTTGTGAAAGTGCGATAATAGGCATATCAAGCTCCCTAGCCAAAAGCTTAAGTCCTCTTGAAATTTCACTCACTTGCAAATGCCTATCATTAAAATTTGAATTACTCATCATAAGCCCTATATAGTCAATCACACAAAGTCCTATACTTTCATCTTGAGATTTTAAACGCCTTAAAATAGCCCTTACATCAGCAATAGTTGCATAACCACTGTCATAAATATATAATTTCTTTTGACTATAATCATTACAAGCATCTCCTAAACGCTCCCATTCATCATCGTTTAAATCTGCGGTTAAAATTCTTTGTAAAGGGATAGAAGTTTTTGAAGAAAGCATTCTTTGCATGATTTGAGTTGCGGGCATTTCAAGAGAAAACAAAGCCACACCTTTATTTTGTCTTAAAACTTTATCGATGAAATTTAAACAAAGGGTTGTTTTTCCCATACCTGGGCGCGCAGCGATTATTATAAGTTCACCTCCTTTAAAACCTTTTGTCATTTTATTTAAACCCTCAAAACCTGTATCAAGCCCTATGATATTTTTATTTTCTAAAGTTTTTTGCTTTTTAAATTCTTCAAAAAGTTCTGATATTACTATATTAACATCTTTAATATCTCTAAAATTTACACGATTTGTAATGCTAAAAATTTCTTTACCAATTTCATCTGCGATTTCACTTACGGCACGATTTTCATTAATACGAGCTGGTAAAAGATGTGCAAAACTCAAAAGTTGTCTTTTGATGGACTTTTCGCGAAGTTCATTTACATAAGCAGGCAAATCTATCATAGAAGGAGTGGCAAGAATTTCTGCTAAAATCTCTTCATCTATTTTTTTATGTTTTTTTAAAAAACTTATAGAAATGGGCTCTTTGTTGTTGCTACAAGCTATAATTGCTTTAAAAATATCTTCATGAGCTTTAAGACTAAAATCTTTCGGACTAATATCGCCTGCTATACTAGCGTAAGCTTCTTCACTCATGATGCAACTGCTTAAAATAGCTCGCTCTAAATCCAAGTCATAATACTCTTGTTGCACTAAATTTCCTTATAAATATAAATAGTTTTAAAAATTTTATCTAAAAAAACTTAAAATTATAAACTTTAATTTTTTATAAATATTTAAAGTAATGTTAGTTACAATTATAATCACAACATTTATTTTATTAGGAGAACGTTTGAAAAAACATTTATTTTCATGTATTTTAGCTTCCATCTTAGCCCAGTCAGCTATGGCTGTAGATTTTCAAGAAGGTTTTAGTGGAAATTTAAGCATAGGTGTAGGTGCAAGAGATATTAAAAGCAATATTTCAACTTTAGCGGATAGTGATTACTTAGGTGGTTATGATGCTGATAATTCGGACTCTTCTTTTATTCCTTTTATCGGTGTAGAACTTTACTATGGCAACCTTATAGACAATGATAGAGTTTTTATCAAAAACTACAATGGAAGAGATATCAGCGGTATAGCTTTAGGTTATGAAAAAGCCTATTTAGAGCGTTTTAGCACTTCTTTTTCTGTAATTTCTTCTTTAAGAGAAAAAGCTTATGCAAATCCTTATCAAATAGGCAATAGAGAAGAAACTGATGTTGATAGATATGGTTTTAAAATCTCTCAACTTTACGAAAGTGATTTAGGAAAATTTACAGCTTCATATTTATTTAGCAAAAACAAATATGATAAAGACGCAGTTGAGTACAACTCTTTAAAAAGAAAGGGGTATTATCACGAGTTTGAATTAAATTACAATTATAGTTTGTTAAATTTAGGACTAAGCTATGATTATAATGATGCAGATGGAAAAGCTCAAAGTTACTCAAGATATGGTTTAAGCATGGGAGCAAATTTAGCTTTTGCTAATGACTATATCTTCACCCCAAATTTAAGTCTTAGTAAATATGAAGCAGTAGGAACAGACCCTATCTTCCACAAAAAACAAGACGGTAATATAGTTAAGCTTAATCTAAAAGTTGTTAAAAATCAATTTTTGGGCTATAACGGACTTTATGGTTTTGCAAATTATGGTATAGAAAAAAGAAATAGCGATATAGGATTTTATGATGAAACCTATCAAGTTGTTTTAACTGGAATAGGATATAAATTCTAAAAAATTATAAAAAAAGCTCCTTTGATAAAATTTAAAAAAGATCTATCCACTATAAAGATAGATCTTTAAAAATCCTTTTAAGAAAAATCCAAGCTAAAATCAAAACACAAAATTCAGCAAAAAATGGACTTAACCATACTCCATTTAAACCTATAAAATAAGATAAAAGCAAAAGAAAAAATAAAGGCATGAATAAATTTTGCATTAAGCTTAAAACCAAAGAAAAACTTGCTTTATTAAAAGCTGTCAAAAAAGAACCGCTTAGGATATTAAACCATGCAAAAAGATAATTAAAAGCAAAAAGCATCAAAGCTGTATAAGCAAAAGTTTTAAATTCTTGATCATTTTCTTTTGCAAAAAGTGCTATTAAATTTTCTCCAAATATCAATATAAATACTATAGAAAATAAAGATAAAATTCCCCCTGCAAAAAATACCACTTTTATAATAGCTTTAATCCTTGAAAAATCTTTTTTAGCATAGTTGTAACTAAGTGCAGGTTGCATCGCATCTCCCATAGCAATAATAAGCATTATAATAAAACTATCAATATATAAAACTATAGAAAAAGCTGCCACGGCTTGAGTGGTAGAAATTTTTAACAAAACAAAATTTGCAAAAATACTATATAAAGAACCCGAAACATTGCCAAAAAACTCGCTACTTCCATTATAAAGAATATTTTTTAAAATTCTCAAATTTATATATAAACTTGAGAATTTAAGCTCTAAATTTTGAAATAAAAAAGGAAAAATTCCAAAAATACCACCTAAAACAAGTCCCAAACAAGTTGCAAGGGCTACCGAAAACAAGCCCCAACCAAATACAACTATAAAAAGACAATCAAATACAATATTACTTAAAGCTATGATTATGTTCATAATCATACTATAGGTTGTTTTTCCACAAATTCTTAAATAATTATCCAAGGCAAAAGAAAGCATAGTAAAAGGTGCAAATAAAGCAAAAACAAACATACATTCTTTAGCCATGGTTTTAATCTCATCGCTGACATTTAGACAATCAATCAAAACAGGTCCTAAAAAATACTCCAAAATTCCAATAAAACAAGAGATTAGAAAAATAATTAATATACTAGAACTAAATATCTTTCTAGCTAAATTCTTCTTGCCTAAACCCAAATGCATAGAAATTTGCACTGCTGAACCTATAGCTATCATATCAGCCAAAGCAAAAGACATCATAATAAAAGGAATAATCAAGGCTAGTGCTGCTAAAGCATCACTTCCTAGATATTTTCCAACAAAAATTCCATCAACTATATAATAAAAAGAAATAAAGGCCATGCTTATGACATTTGGCACGGCGCATTTTATAAAAAGCCTAAAAGGGCTTAAAGTGCTAAAAATATTTGACATACAAATCCTTTAAAAATATTAAAATAAAATATTTTTAAAGACGCTAGTAGAGTGCTTGAAGTCCTAAAATATAGAAATTTAGACGATAAGTTCTTATTGTTGTTTTTGTATTGGTTTTATTTTGCATTTTCATAGATTTAAATTAAAATAATAAGAATTATAAAATTTACTTATTAATAAGTCAAATTTAGCCCAAAGGCTAAATTTTAAAGCACGGAAAGAATTTTTACAGCGTCATTTAACCCTGTAACTATACTTGCTCCATTTTTAGTAGCAATATCTCCTGCTACAAAGATACCTTTAACATTGCTTTGTTTATTTTCATCCATTAAAGGCACGCCTTTATCATCAACATTAATCCCGCATTTTTGTAAAAAATCAAGTGGAGTAGAACCACCAATAGCATAAATGATTCTATCATAAATATCGCTTGTACCATCGGTAAAATTTACCTTAGCCTTGCCACTATCATCTTCTATCTCATTAATGTCAATTCCTAGTTTTAACTCTACTTTACCCGAATTTCCAGCTTCGTGAATATCTTTAAGATTGATATCATTTAATCTTGTAAATTCTTTTTTGCGATAACAAAGGCTAACTTGATTTGAATTAGCCAAATCCACAGCGTATTCTGCCGCTGAATTTCCACCACCTACAACAAGAATTTTTTCATTTCCCAAAACTGAATTGGCATTAAAATTAATGATTTTTGTTAAAGTCATAGGAAGTTTGTAATCAGGCTTATTAGGCTTACCCATTCTACCTATAGCAACGATGATGTTTTTACACTCATAAACGCCTTTAGCTGTGCTTACTAAAAAAACTCCATTTTCATTTTTAACGCTCTCAACTTCAGAGCCAAATTCAACTTCTATATTGTGCTCTTTTAATGCGTTTTGAAAAGTTTCTATAGTACTTTCTTTGGTGCCATCTTCAAAAGGAACATGTCCATGATTAGTTCCTTCGCATCCCTTATAAGCTTTATCTACTCTTTTGCCATCTTTATAAAATTGCATTAAAGTTTGGCAAATGTTATTTGATTTTTCCAGTATCAAAACTTCTTTGTTTTTAAGCTTAGCTTCAACAGCACAGCCTATGCCTGTTGGACCTGCACCTACTATAATTAAATCTATTTTTTTCATTTATATTTACCTTTCAATTCTGATTTTTTTTGTATAATTTATCAAGTTTTTTGTAAATAAAGGATTAAAAATGCGAAATTTGCTTGAAAATATTAAGAAAAATTCTCAAAAACTACTTAACTTAACACCTAAAGATAAAGAAAAAATTATTTTAAAATTAGCTCAAATTTTAAGAGAAAATTTCAAAATTATCCTAGAAGCAAATGAAAAAGATATAGCAAATTTCACAAAAAATGGAGCAATAAAAGATAGGCTTTTGTTAGATGAAAAACGCATTTTAGCTCTTTGTGAAGGTCTAGAAAAAATCGCTTATATCGAAGATCCTATAGGCAAAATTTCTAAAGCTTGGAAAAATTATGCGGGTTTGAGTATACAAAAGATGAGCATTCCTTTAGGACTCATTTGTGTTATTTACGAAGCAAGGCCTAGTCTTAGCGCTGAAATCGCAGCTTTAATGATAAAAAGTTCTAATGCTTGTGTATTTAAAGGTGGAAGTGAAGCAAAATTTACAAATGAAGCTATATTTACTCTTGTTAGCAAAACACTTAAGGAATTTGGTTTGCAAGATTGTTTTGCTATGTTTACTCAAAGAGACGAAATCAAGCAAATTCTAACTTTTGATGATTTAATCGATGTGATCATACCTCGCGGTAGTTCAAATATGATACAAGAAATTGCAAACAATACTAAAATTCCTCTCATTAAGCAAGATAAGGGCTTGTGTCATGCTTTTGTAGATCAAAGTGCTAACTTAGATACGGCTTTAAAAATAATCCTTAATGCAAAGTGTCAAAGAGTAAGTGTTTGCAACGCTTTAGAAACGCTTTTAATCCATGAAAAAATTGCTAAAAATTTTATAAGTCTTTTAATCCCTGAATTTAAAAAATTTAAGGTAAAAATTCACGCCCATGAAAATGCTTTGGCTTATTTTAACAACTCAAATTTAGAAGTTTTTAAAGCAAGTGAAAATACCTTTGATACAGAATGGCTTGATTTTGCTTTAAGTGTAAAATTAGTAAAAGATTGCGATGAAGCTATAGATCATATCAACAAACACAGCTCCTTGCATTCTGAAACCATTATCTCAAATGATGCTTCAAATATCGCTAAATTTCAACGCCTTATAAACTCATCTTGTATTTATGCTAATGCTTCAACGCGTTTTAGCGATGGAGGAGAATTTGGCTTTGGCGGGGAAGTTGGAATTTCAACTAGCAAATTGCATGCAAGAGGTCCTATGGGGGTTGAAGATATTTGCACTTATAAATATATAATCAATGGGGAAGGACAAATTCGAGAGTGAATAAAATAGAAATGCTAAAGCAACACTTTAAAGAAATTGCTAAACTAAATTCAAGTGAACAAGTTTGGCAAATGCCTTTTTTTGCGGCTTTGGGTGTGGGTATAGTTTTAGGGTTTAGTGTATTTTTTGGAAAATTAAACTATGGACTCATTGCCATGATAGGAGCTTTATCTTTTTTATATGTTCCAAACACTCCTTTATATCATAGAATGGCTGTTGTGATGTGCTGTTCTTTTGGCATAGTTTCTAGTTTTTTCTTAGGAATTTTAACCCATTTTTTACCTGCAATTTTTGCCTTCATCCCTATAGGACTTGTGGCCATGGGAAGTTCTATTTTAATTAGATATTATAACATTGGTACACCTGGATATTTTTTCTTTGTATTTTCTTGTGTTTTAGGAGCTTATTCTCCTTTTGAAGCTAAGGATTTTATCTTTTTAGTGGGTCTTGTTTTTCTTGGGGCAATGGTAGCTAATTTAATGGCTTTTTTATATTCTATCGTTGTGATTTATGGATTTAAAAATGCTTTACCTAGCGAAATTCCACCTAGAGAATACATAGGTTTTGACGCAGTTTTTGTGGATTCTTTGATCATGGGTTCTTTTGTGGCTTTTTCTATATTTATAGGAACTTTTTTAGAACTTGAAAGAAGTTATTGGATAGCCATTTCTTGCACAGCTATTATGCAAGGTGTAACTTTAAATTCTATATGGATTAAACAAATTCAACGCATCATAGGAACGGCCTTAGGAGTATGTTTTGCATGGTGGCTTTTATCTAAACAATTTCACGATATAGAGCTTGTTTTACTTATGATGTCTTTGTTTTTTATAGGACAATTTTTAGTCAATCGAAACTATGCTTTAGCTATGATTTTCTTTACTCCTTATGCTACTTATCTTTCAGAAGCAGCTAATTTTATGAGTGAAAATGCAGATACATTGATACTCGCTCGTTTAATTGATGTCGTAATAGGAAGCATTTTAGGACTTTTAGGTGGTTTTGTAATTTATAAACCTTATCTAAGAGTACATTTTGAACGCATTGCAAAATACATCTTTAGGATAAAACGAAAAGCTTAAAAGTCAAATAAAACACAAGCATTATCCCCTAAAATTTGCTCTTGTTCTTTTTTAGATACGACAACTTCATTAAAAGCTGCTAGAGCCGATGAAAAATTAATATTTGCTTCAAAATTTGTATGCGGCCAATCACTTCCAAAAACAAAATTGCTAAGTGGAAAATGTTCTTTTAAAATTTCATATATTTTCTTTGCAAATTTTATAGCTTGTTCATTATTAACATAGTCTATTTTTGCCCTATAAAAACCGCTAATTTTAAAAAATATTCTAGAATTTTTTAAGCAAATTAAATCCTCTAAATTTGTTAAGTTTGCATTAGCTCTTGCTAAATGATCAATAACAATATTACAACCATAAGGAATTAAATTTTTAACAATATCAACAAGATTATTATCCAAATCTCTTTGAATTTCTATTTGCATTTTAAGCTTACTTAAATTTTCAAAAAATTGAGTCCAAACCGTACTTTTAAAATTTGGCAATTCTTTGCCAATTAAATTTAATCTAACTCCACAAGCTTTTCTTTCTTTTAGTTTTTGAAGCTCATCAAATTTAATACCTTCATCAACCACAACTATAGCTTTTATATTTTCATCTTTTTCGATACTCTGAAGCAAAAATTCATTATCAACACCTAAAAAACTTGGCTGAACTAAAACCCCTTTATCAAAATCATAATGATCTAAATTTGCTTTATAATCTTTAAAACTAGCGTCATAATCAGGCTTATATCTTGCATTTGCAACTGTATTTAACTTTTTCAAAAATATATGTGCATGAGTATCAATCTTCATTAAATTATCCTTATAAAATAAAACTCATTATAATAGTAGCTAAAATCGCCGCCATAAATCCTATTGGCACAGCTTTAATAAGTAAATCTTTAAATAATTTTTCCTTATATTTATCAGGACAAGATCCTAAAATTAAACTTCCTCCAGAAGAAAAAGGAGAAATAGCGGAAGCTTGAGCCCCTACAACAATACAAGAAAAAAGCAATGCCTCGCTTAATCCACTGCTTGCAGCAATGCTTGGAACTATAGGAAAAAGCGCTGGAGTAACCACACCCAAAGTACTTGAAAAAAGCGACATAAAAGCTGCAATAGCACACATTATTAACGGAATAAAAATCACATTGACCTCATTTTCTACAAGATCTGAAAATAATTTTATAGCCCCTGCTTCAACTGCTATGCTAATTAACATCCCTACTCCACAAATCATTATTAAGGTTCCCCAAGGAATTAAAGCAACAACTTGTTTCTCATTGGCTAATTTTAAAAATAAAGCAATGGCAACAAAAATCATGGCTATCATAGCTATATCTATTTTTTTATTAAAATAACTAATTGTCTCATTATGTGGAAAAATAATATTTAGCACAGGAAAGATTAAAACAACAATAATCATCATAAACATGAGAATTAAAGTAGTTTTTTGTTTACAATCAAATGGATCAGGTTTTGAAATAACACTGGTTTGCATCTTATTTTTAAAAGCATTAAACACAAAAAAAGATAATACCACAATAGGCAAAATTATAGTAAAAGCAAAAATAATACTAGAATTTATAAAAGCTTCATTTGCTTCAATACCTGAATTTTGCATCAATCCTCGAAAAATAATCCCACTTTGAGAAGTCATAAAATTTGCTCCTCCTAAAGCACCATAGTTTATGGCCATAGCTCCGGCAATTTTACTTAAACCGATTTTATCGCAAAGTAAAAAAGTAAGGGGTGCCATAAAAGCCAAAACCGTATAAAAACCCGCTCCTAAAGCAGCTATAATAGCACTAACCACAAAAATAACAAAAGGAAGCAAATAGGGATGATTAGCAAAACGATACATCAAATGTCCAGCTAATTTTTCAAGAGTTCCATTTACGGTTGCAAAATTATAAAACAATGAAACAGCAAAAATAACAAAAAATATAGAAATAGGCCAAAAAGCTATGATTTTTTTAGGAGCTAAATCCATAAAAAAGGCTCCTATAATATAAGCAAAAATCATAGCAAAAATTCCAACATTATGTCTAGTAATATAGCCTAAAATGATGGCTACTATAATACTAGAGATGATTAAAAAAACCATTATCATCCTTTAAAATATTATAGGGCTTATGATATCAAAAAATATATTTTTCAAAGCATAAAAACAAAATCTAAAATTTAAAAAATATCTATTTAGTAACAAATTTACTCATCTTATAAAATATTTTACAGAATATCTTGAATTATAACAAGCAAAAACCCTTTTTAGGCAAAAAAACAACACCATAATCCCATCTAAAAATATTTGAAAATAGAAAAAATATTCTCATAAGCTCATCTTTATAATATAGAATTAAAACACTACAGAAAAGTCAAGTTTAAAAATTTAAAGAATGCCTTGAAGAATAAAATAAAAAATTGTATAAATTTAAAAAAGCCTTGGAATAGTCCAAAAGCTTTTTTTGTATTACTTGTTCGCTCTTTCTATATACTCACCACGCACAGTATCAACGCGTATAACTTCACCTTCTAGCACATGAAAAGGAATTTGCACTACTGCGCCTGTTTCTAAAGTAGCTGGTTTTTTATTTGATCCTTGAGTATCGCCTTTGAAATTTGGAGCTGTTTCGATGATTTTGAGTTCAACAACTTGTGGAACTTCTACGCCGATAGCCTTGCCATTATGAAAAAGTACATCTACCATCATACCATCAAGCATCCATTTTTTTGCCTCACCCACATCATCATCACTGATAGCTACTTGTTCATATGTTTGTGTATCCATAAATTGGCAATTTTCACCATCATCATAAAGATACTGCATAGTTTTATCTTCTAAATTTGGAGCTTCACATTTATCGCCTGCATGGAAAGTTTTTTCAAGTACCTTGCCATCAATAAAAGATTTGATTTTAATACGCACAAAAGCAGGACCTTTACCTGGTTTTACATGCTGATACTCAACTATTTTAAAAGGAATTCCATCGATTTCTATTTTAAGTCCCTTTTTTAAATCACCCATTGAATAAGATGCCATAAATTTCCTTTGTTAAAAAATAAAAAATAAAAAATAAAAAATAATTCTATCAAATTTTGATTGATATCACAATAAAATTATTTTATTTGATAAAAAAATAAGTAAAATTACGCTAAAATTTAAATTTAAAGCATAGTAAATGCTCGCTTCTTTTTAGAAGAGGAAAGTCCGAGCTGCTAAAGACAAGCATTCCATCTAACAGATGGCTAGGGCAACCTAAGGGATAGTGCAACAGAAAGAAAACTACCACACAAGTGGAAAAGGTGAAACGGTGGGGTAAAAGCCTACCAGCGATTTTGGCAACAATTTCGGCTATGTAAACCCAATGTGCAGCAAGAAGGGATGGTTAGCGTCTTTGTTTTAACCCTTCGCTTGATTTTGTTTGTAAAAACAAAACTAGATAAATGAGCATTCAAGACAGAACTCGGCTTATCGCTATGCTTTTTAAGATCTAACATAGGTCAAAGCTTTTTGAAATTTTTGAATTTCAACAGCCTTTGCTTTTTTCTTTTGTTCAATTAGTGCAACAGCTTCTTGCAAAAGAGCTTGAATTTGATAAAATATATCATTTATATTTTCTTTTATAAAGTCTTCTGAGGGCGATCTTTTAGCTAAATTTTTAATAAAAGCTTTCATATCAAGTTTATCAAGTAAATTTTCAAGCTTATTAATATCTTCTTGAATTAACGCGAGTTTAAAATCATTGATCCACTGTTTCATTACTATGCACTTCTCTCCAAGCTTCTAGTAAACCTTTGGTTACATTTATAACTTCATTAATTCTTTCTTCGTTATTTTCTAAATTTGCCAAAGATAAAAGTTGAATTTCTCTTGTATAAAGCCCACTTAAATAATGCGCCACATCTCCACCTTTTTCATAATCTAAAGTATTAATAAGCTCTATAAAAATAGCTGTTGTTCTTTTTACAAAGTATACTCTTTGCTCTATATCCTCGTTTCTTATCGCCACTTTAGCCCTTGCACAAAAACGCAAAATTCCCTCATAGAGCATTTCGATAAGTTTTTGCGGAGATTCTATCCCCGCTTGATTTTGAGAATAAGCATTATAAGCTAAACTATTTTGCATCTTTTTTATCCTTAATTATTAGAATTATTTGCTGCATTGATCATATTAGTCACAGTTGTTAATTGCTGATTAAGTTTATTTAAGATGCTCTCATATTGCAACCATTGATTTGCCATTGTATCATACCTTGTATCAATCAAAGTTTGAGTTGATTCTTTGGTTTGGGTTAAAGACTTAGTATCATTTGTTAAACTCTCATCGTATTTTGTTAAAGAGCCATCTTTGCCTGTTATACCTTGTAAAGTTGTTTTAAGTTGCGCAAAAACACCCACACCTTCAACTGCCTCAGCAGCAATGCTCGTTTGACTTAAGCCAAATTGTTTAAGAAATTCGCTATCTCCTTTTATGGCAAAATCAGAACTTCCGTCGGTTTTAAAATTAAGCTTATATCCTTTTTCTCCATCTTTTTCATAAGTTTCAACTTTAACTGTTAAACCTTCAATACCTTTACTATTGATATGATCAGCCAAATTTTGAAGCATTTCTTGTTCTGTTTCACCTGTCAATTTAAAAGTGGTTCCATCGGCATTTTTAGATAAATCATAAGTTTCAAAATTCGTAACAATTTGAAATTTTCCAGATTCAAAACTTATACCTTTATTATCCTCTTCTTTGCCTAAATAGTCTTTAAGACTATCTGTTTTAATTAAATCACCAGTATAGTTTATATCCTTGTATTGAGTAATGCCTGAAAAAAAGCTTTCAGTTAAATCAGGATTTTCCTTCATCTTGCTTTCAAAAGTAGAAGAGTCAAAATTTAGAGTTCCTGACTCAGTCATACTTAAACCATAGTCTTGTAAAGAAAGCATTACCTTAGCACTTACTTTATTTCCATTAGTATCTTCTACAGTACCATCAACTGATTGAGTTTTAAAAAGCACAGAAATGATACTAGAACGTATAGAATTTACCTCTGTCACACCTTGTAATGAACCCTTAGTTCCTGTTTCACTATTATAGTCTGTAGCAGCATTAAGATTTAATACTAAGTCATTATAGGCATCAACCATATCTTGCATAGCCTTAGTAACAGACTCGCTATCTTGCTGAACATCAAAATTAATTTCGCCTGTTTTGTTTAAGGTTAAAGTAATCCCTACTCCAAGATCGGTTATAGTATTGCTCGATCTTGTCATCTTGATACCATCCATGGTAAATTTAGCATCTTGAGCTTTTTGTATATGCAAAGGATCATCTTCACTATCAATGATACCAACACCTTTTTTACTTTTAGCAGGATCAAAATCTTTTAAAGCATCTTCATCGAGTTTCCAACCAAGACTTTCAAAAACTTTTTTAGCATTTTCATCAACCTCGTATTTACCATCAGAACCTTTTACACCCGGATAAAAGCTTATAGCACTATCTTCACCTGTTTCTTTACTCGTTAAGGTTAAGCGATAAGGTGCGTCTTTTTCTCCTGTATTTACCATCTTAGCTACAATTTCTCCACCTGTAGCGGTATTGATCTTATCTACTAAATCGCTATAAGTTGTATTTTTATCTATAGTAACGCTATACTCTTTTCCGTTAGAAAAAAAGGTTAGATTTGTAGCTTTTTCTAAATTTACATTGATAATTCCTGTATCATTTACCAAACCCTTGCTTTGATAAACATCTTTTTGGGCAAGTTGAGTCACATTGATATTCATGCTTTGCAAAGCAACACCTGAAGTCACACTAAGGCTTGCAGGAGGATTATCAGTGATACTTGCTATAACCTTTCTTTTTGCAAAAGCCGTAGAGTCTCCTAAAGACGATACAGCTGCTTGAAAAGCAGAAAGCTTGGTTTTAAGCTCGGTTAAATCTTTTTGTTTGGTTGTATTTTCTTCGATTTTTTTAGTATAAGGATCAATACGAGCTTTTTGTTCAGCTTCTTTTAACTTGTCTAAGGTTTCTTGAGTTAAAACCCCAGAACCAAATCCTAAACTAGATAAACTACCAAATGCCATTTTTAACTCTCCTTATCAAATATCATTCCTATCACATCTCTAAAATACTCAGCTAATCTCATAGCTTCTTCGCTAGGAATTTGACGAATTTCCCTTCCAGTACTTTTTTCAGTCACGCTAATATACATAGAATTAATTTTATCACTATAACCAAAACGAACATTAGTATCTAAAGAATCCATTTGTTCATTTAGCTTTTTTGTAATATCAGCTAACTTTTCATTCACACCTTGTTGTTGTCCATCATCGCCTCCTTGGCTTTGACTTCTATCGGTTTGAATGTTTGAACTAGCCTGTGCCTCACTTATTCTTTGGCTAATGTTTGCCAAAGCTGTATCCATTTGCCCATTTGCCTTCGATATTTCCATTTTAAAATCCTTTTTAAAATTTCTTATTGCTAGTTAAAAGCTTATATCGACAAATTTATAAATTTATGAACACCTAGTAAAGAAAAAATTTATTTTTCAATATAAAAAACAATAAGCAAAAACTGTGCCAAAATTTAAAAAAATCTCAACTATCTTAAAAAATTTCAAATTTATTAAAAAGATCTGGATTATTTTCTAAAATATTACGCAAGATTAAATCTTCTATCACGCTTTTAGTGCAATCTGTTTGCTTAGGCCAAGTTCTTAAATAACCTTCAACTTCACCCTTAGCACTTGCATCCACTCCAAGCCTTTCTTCTTTGATAAAAATATCTCTTTTAGCATCTATATTATTTACCACACGCCAAACAAGCATATAAGGGTTTTCAAGCTTATTTTCAGTATCCAAAAATACTAAAATTCTAAAATGTTTTTTAAATTCTAAAAGTTTATTAAAACTTTGTTCGATTTTTTCTTTTTTGTCAAGCAAAATGCAAACTATAGGGCTTTTGCTTTCTTTATAAAATTGCTTTAAATTTAAAAGCTCTACCTTGGTTTTAAAAAGTTCTAACAATTTTTCATCTTCTAAAATTTCAAGCTCTTCTAGTTGTGTTTCCTTACAAGCATCAAGTCCTGCTTTACCCCCAAAACAAGAATTAGGCGAAGCATGATCTAATTGATCACAAATTCCTTCTGAAATTAACATTTTCTTTGTATCAAAACGATTTAAAATATAAGGAATTAAAGCATCATAATCTTTCAAAGAAGGTGCATTTTTATCTACAAAAATTGCATGTTTAACAAAACTCATTTGCCCTACTCCCCAAAATGCATGCATAATTTGTTGCGCATGAGCGGGATATTTTGCATCAATTTTTGCTAAGATAAGATTATGAAAGACCCCATTTTCAGGCATATTATAATCAATTAAATCAGGTACTGAAGTTTGAAGCAAGGGTAAAAAAATTCTTTCAGTACCAAGCCCCATGATCTTATCTTCTAAAGGAGGCTTTCCTACAACCGTTGCTTGATAGATCGCATCTTTTTTAGTATAAATTTTTTCTACTTTCATCACAGGAAAAAGTTCAGCAGGAGTATAAAAACCTGTATGATCTCCAAAAGGACCTTCGATTTTAAACTCTTCTAAATCCACATAACCTTCAATAACTACATCGCTATCATAAGGTACAAAAATACCATTTTCACAAGGGGTAAGTTTTGCAGGAGTTTTTTTAATAAAACCATAAAGCAAAAGTTCAAAAATTCCCTTAGGTAAAGGTGCTTGAGAACACCAAATATAAAGTGGATCTCCACCTATAGCTATACTTACAGGCATTTTTTTAAAACCAGCATTTTTGTATTCGTGATAAAAATTTGCCCCATCTTTATGAATTTGCCAATGCATTAAAAGTTCATTTTTATCACTCATTTGCAAACGATACATTCCAAGATTATTTTGAGTTTTATCTAAATTTTGTGTATAAACTTGCCCCATGGTAATAAATTTATCCGCATCATCTTCCCAAGTTCTAAGCACTGGAAGTTCTTCAAGAGAGTTTAAAATTTCATAATCATACAAGGCTTTATTTTTTTTCAGTCTTTTAGGAGGAACATTTTTAAAACTTAACAAATTCATAAAAAAATCCATTTTTGCTTTAAAACTCGTAGGAATATGAAGCTTGGTGAGTTTTGAAATTTCTTCAGCCACCTCTTCATAATCACGCCCAAAAGCTAAATTTAAAGCCTTTTCATTGCAAAAAGTATTCATCAAAACAGGAAATTTATATTGTTTATTTAATTTTTTATCTATAGGATTTTTAAACAATAAAGCCTTACCTTTTTCTCCTTTTTTAGCTTCTATATAGGCTAAATGAGCGATTTCAAGATCTACATCTACAGGCTCTTCAATTACCCTTAAAAGATCATTTTCTTTTAAAATTTGAATAAATTCTTTCATATCATACTCTCAGCTTTTTTTAAAAGTTCTTTAGCACCTTTAGCAATAAACTCCTTAGCCAAACTCTCTCCAAAACCTTTAAAATCATCTTTTTTAATCATTCTTTTATCTTTTAAAATTTCTCTTCCATCGGGTAGTCCAAGCACTGCACGCACACAAATTTCATTTCCTAAAAGCTCTGCGTTAATACCTATAGGAACTTGACAACCCCCTTCTAAAGTAGCAATAAATTCTCTTTCAATGCTTGTTTCAATCAAAGCATTTTCATCATTTAAACATTTTAAAAGTTCTAAAATTTTTTCATCATTTATACTTTCTATACCTAAAGCTCCTTGAGAGGCTGCAGGGATTAGTTCATCCTTGCTAAATTCATAAACAAAATTCACTTGCTTATCTAAGTTTAAGCGTTTAATTCCCGCCATTGCCAAAATAATCGCATCAAAATCATTATTTTTTAATTTCTCTATACGAGAATTAACATTACCACGCAAAGAAATAATCTCTAAATCAGGTCTTAACAATAAAAGCTGCATTTTACGTCTAAGACTAGTAGTGCCTATTTTTGCACCTTTTGGCAAAGAAAGAAAATCTTTATAATTTTGACTTAACATAGCATCATTGCTTTGCTCTCTTTTACTTACCGCTGCCAAAACTAAACCTTGAGGAAAAAAACTAGGCACATCTTTTAAACTATGTACCGCTAAATGCGCTTCTTTTCTTAACATACTTTCTTCAAGTTCTTTTGTAAAAAGTCCTTTGCCGCCAATTTTTGCCAAAGGAGAATCCAGCAAAACATCACCTTTTGTTTTAAAACCTTCTAAAAGCACTTCAATTTGATGTGTATTTTTTAAAATTTGGGCTACATGTTCACTTTGCCAAAGAGCTAATTGACTTTTTCTTGTTGCGATAATAAGCTTCATTTTCTATCCTCTATAATTTCAACATCAATGATTTCTTCATTAGAATTTTGATACTCTTGCTTAGTGTATTGATATTTTGATTTAGTCATTATTTTCAAAGCAATACCAAAGAAAAATACAAAAATTCCAAAAACACTTGTAATAATCCCTGGAACAACAAGTAAAAACCCTGCGATAACAAAAGAAAATTGTGTTAACATATCCTTTAAGCCACCCATTTGAAATTCAAGCATATTTTTCCAAAAAATTCCCAATAAAACCGCACCAAAAATCATACTCAAAAGTATGAAAAACAAAAAATTACCAAAACCAAAAAACACTATAAAAAATATACTTGCAATAATTTCAAGTACAAATAAAGGGCTTAAACTTAATTTATAATTCATAACACTTTCTTTTTAAGAATTTCCATAAGTTCATCAGTTTTTATAAGTTCCTTTACTAAACCTTCTCTTTGGATAAACTCTATTTCATTATTTTCTAATCCTTTACCAATAACTAACGCATAAGGAAAACCCATAAGTTCAAAATCATTCATTTTGACCCCAAAACGCTCATTTCTATCATCAAGTAATACTTCTAATCCAAGACTAGTTAAATCCTCATAAAGCTTGTTAGCAAATTCTAAAGCCTTTTCATCTTTGAGATTTGAAACAATAATTTCAAGCACAAAAGGAGCTAAAGTTTTATTCCAAATACATCCTTTTTCATCATGACTTGCTTCAATAGCTACAGCCAACAAGCGTGAAACACCTATGCCATAACATCCCATGTAAAAAGGCTGACTTTTGCCATTTTCATCTAAGAAATTTGCATTCATCGCTTTGGAATATTTTTGTCCTAGTTTAAAAATATGGCCTACTTCTATACCTTTGCTTTGTTTTAATTTTGCTCCACATTTAGCACAGCAATCCCCTTCTTTAACTTCAATCAAATCTTTAAAACGATCTTTGTTTAAATTTACAACATCAATACCGATTAAATGATAATCTTTTTCATTCGCACCCATAATCATTTGCTTTTCGTTTTCAAGCTCAAAATCTATATAAAAATCTATATCTTTTAATCCCACAAAACCTATAAAACCGGCTACCAAACCAGCTTTTTCTAATTCTTCTTCGCTCGCATCAACTAATTCAAGAGCACTACAAGCATTTTGAGCCTTGATTTCTTGCAAATCATCACTTCCTCTTATAAAAAACACAACTAATTTGCTTTCATTTTCGTAAATAGCTTTTTTTACCACCGCTTTAATCGTATAAAAAGCATTGATTTTAAAAAATTGTGCTAAAGAATCTATAGTTTTAATATTTGGAGTGTGAAATTTGCTTGCATAATTTGCTTCAGGACGCTCATCTTGACAAGTTTTTTTAGCTCTTTTTGCAGCTTCAACATTAGCCGCATAATCACAATTTTCACAAATTAAAATATCATCTTCCCCGTTTTTTGCCAAAACCATAAATTCCTTAGAACCACTTCCGCCAATAGCCCCACTATCAGCTTCAACTGCTCTAAAATCAAGCCCTAAACGCTTTAAGATATTAGAATAGGTCTTATACATAAGCTCAAACTCACGCCCCAAATCTTCTTCACTAACATGAAAACTATATCCATCTTTCATCAAAAATTCACGACATCTTAAAAGCCCAAATCTAGGCCTTGCTTCATCACGAAATTTAAGTCCGATTTGATATAAATGCAAAGGAAGTTGTTTATAGCTTGTGATTTTATTTTTTACCAAAGAAAGCATAGCTTCTTCATGTGTTGGGCCTAAAACAAATTCATTTTCTTTTCTGTCTTTAAAACGCAAGAGTTCTTTTCCAAAAACATTATAACGCCCACTTTCTTGCCACAAACTTGCAGGAGTGACAAAACTAAGATTTACTTCTTGTGCTCCAGCCTTATCCATTTCTTCTTTAACTATATTTTTAATCTTGTCTAAAACTCTTTTTCCCAAAGGCAAGAAATTATAAAGTCCACTACCAATTTGTTCTACAAAACCTGCACGCGTTAAAAAAATATGACTAGGTAAACTCGCATCTTTTGGCGCTTCTTTTAAGCTTGGTGCATAAAATTTAGTAAATCTCATCATTATTCTCCATATCAAATTCACATTTATATTGATTTAAACCTTCAAGATTATTTTGCAAATCAAAAACATAACGCATAGCATTAATCACTGTATCGCTTTGCATTTTACCTTGTAAATGCTTCAAATTTACAGTAGGTGTGTGTAAAAAAGCCTTAAAAACTTGATGAATCAACTTTCTAGCCTCTTCTTTGTCGGATTTTTTCAAGTATCCTTTTTTTAACGCAATTTCAAGTTGTTTATCTGCATATTCTTTAGCTTGCAAGCGTATAGCTTTGATAATAGGCATCAAAGCCAAATCGTTTAAATATCTAAAAAATTCACTTGTTTCACGACCTATTATCCCATAAGCCATACGAGCTTCTTGTTCTCTTAACGCTAAATTTTTTTGAACCACAATCTCAAGATCATCTACGGCAAAAACAGATATATTTTCATTTTCATTGATATCAATATCCCTTGGAACTGCAATATCAAAAAAATACCTTTTATAAGGAAGTTCTTCTATTAAAGCATTTGTAATAATAGCATTTGGTGCATTGGTAGCTGAGAAAAAAAACTCGTATTGATTTAAATATTTTTTTAAATTTTCTAAACTATCATATTCGCTTAAAACACCAAGTCTCTCGCACAAATCTTTGGCTTTTTGTAAATCACGATTTAAAATAATCACTTTAGCACCCGCAGCAATTAAATGTTTTGCTGCAAGTTCCCCCATCTCTCCAGCTCCAATAACAACAGCTTTTTTCTGTGTTAAATCTGCAAGTTCTTTTGCTTTTGCCACAGCAACACTGGACACAGAAATAGGATTTTTAGAAATTTGAGTTTCATTGCGTACCTTAGCAGCACATTTAAAAGCACTATGTACTGCTCGTGAAAGGTGCACTCCGCAAAAATTATTTTTTACGGCAAAAGCAAAGGCATCTTTTAACTGCCCCGCTATCTGAGTTTCTCCAACCACCAAACTATCCAAAGAACTTGCTACGGAAAAAAGATGATGGATTGCTCCACTATCTTCAAAAATATCAGCTTTTTCAAGTAAAATATCTTTATCCACATCACAAAGCAAAGCCAAAGATTTAACAATAAACTCCGCACAGGCCATTTTTACAAAAGCAACAATTTCAACACGATTGCAAGTACTTATAACCAAACATTCTTCAATATTTTCATGAGTGCTAATGATTTTTAAAAACTCACTTTTTTTAGCTTCATTGGAAAAGCTTAACTTTTCCCTTAAGGCAATATCTGTATTTTTATGAGTAAAAGATATACAATAATACATTAAAATTCCCTATCTATCATAGCTTTAATAATATCATTAAGCTTGTTATTATCATATTTTTCAATCGCTTTACTAGCCTTTTTTGCATAAGTTTTAGCTTCTAAAATAGCTTTTTCCAAAGCTTTTTGTTCTTCAAATTTAGTTTTTAGCCACTCTTTTTCATTTTCATTTAAATCTTTTTTAAATAAAGTCTGCAAATATATCCTATCTTGTTCTTGTAAATTTTCATAAAGATAAATATAAGGTAAGGTAGTCTTACCCTCTTTAAAATCATTCATAGCAGGTTTTCCAAGAATTTTTTCATCACTCTTAATATCTAAAATATCATCAATCATCTGAAAAGCGAGTCCTAAATTTTTTCCATATTCTGCAAAATCTTTTTCATATAATCCAGCCAAAATAGCTCCGCATCTCGCACTTGCTTCGATCAAAACAGCTGTTTTATTATAGATCATTTTCAAATAAGCTTCTTTATTGATATTAAATTTCTCTCCCAAATCAACATCCATAAGTTCGCCTATAGCAAGCTTTACAACAGCATCTGAAATAATACTTGCAAATCTAGTATCCATTTTGCTTAATTCATAAAAGGCTTTTGAATACAAAATATCGCCCAACATAAGAGCATTTTTTGTGCCAAATTCAGCATTAACAGATCTTGCTCCACGCCTTAATTCACTCTCATCAATAATATCATCATGCAACAAACTAGCAAGATGTATCAATTCTATAGCTGCGCAAATTTTAAAAGCAATCTCACTCTCATCTGCGATAGCTAATAATAATTTAGAGCGTAATTTCTTTCCTGATTTTACATTTGAAAGCATATTTAAAATAGGTTCATAGCCAAGTTCTTGTAAAAACTGTTTTATTAATTCATCTATTTTTTGCACTATCTTTTCCTTGTTAATTGCTATTATTATTTTCTTTGTTTGTTAATGGTTTTACCTGAGGTTCGTTAAAATTAATCATAGGAACAACCTGATTGTTTTGCGGTGGATTTTGTAAAGCTTTTTTTCTCGGATCTAAAAATTCTACCATTAAACGAGATTCCTTATCTTCTATATAAACTGTAAAAGTTGCCAAACCTTTATTATAAGCACTAAATTCTAAAATCAGTCTTGCTCTATCAATATGTGGATTGGTATAATCAGGTATTAAAGTTTGAGTTACCCAATCTAAATTTCTTCTTAAACTCATCACAAATTGACGCGGATATTTGCGAAATTTCGAATGTACGATGATATTAGTATTATCAAACAAAGTCCAATAAAAATCAAAATTTTGCACCTTATCTTCATAGCCTATTTCTTTAATCTGCACACTAGCTCTCTCATCTTTTTTAAGTATAAATTTATAAGTATAATCAAAAGTTGGTTCAGATGCTAAAACATTGCTAAAAATAAAAAAAATACAAATTAAACAAGGGCTTATTTTAAACAATTTTAGCCTTCGTGTCCTAAAATTTTTGCGCCTAATTCTATATAAATATCATTTTGCCTTTCTTCTATAAAATCACCATTTTCTAATATGAAATTTTTTACATCCATTTCTGTTAAACCTTGTTTTTCTAAAAGTTCTACCATGGCAATATGATCAGCAAAAAATTCCTCAAAAACTTTTTCTAAGGCTCCTAAATTTCCATTTTGTATAATTTCTATAAATTTTTCTTTTGGAGTTTTATTAAACATTTCATCAAAAAAATCCATTAATTTTCCTTGAAAATATAAGTTTTTGATTATAAAATTTTAATCGTTAAAAGTAGCTAAATTAAAATAATTAAAATTTAAATTTTATTTGCAATATGTAAAATTTTAGAAGTTAAATTCCGCATGGTGCGGAATTTATTATGAATGTGGTTTTGCTTGAGTGGCGTATTTTACACCCAAATCAAAAGCTTTAGCATTTGCGTCACGAGTTTTTGCAGGAACCATATGAAGCATAGTTTCCTTTAAAACATCTAAATCTATACATTTGCTCATATAAGCAGCAATTGCAAGTGCTACAACTGATTGAGTAGCCACATTTCCTACCTCATCTTTAGCTATGGTAATAATAGGAATTTCAAAAATTTGCCATTTTTTATAATCTTCACTTTCAGGATGTACCAAATTTGGCTCTACAACTATGATGCCTCCTTCTTTTACACCGCCACGAAAACCTTTATAGCCCTTATCTGCAGTCGAAAGCATAAAGTCTATCTCCCCTTCTACAGCATAAGGAAATAAAATTTCTTTATCATCAATGATAATATCCACCTTAGTAGGGCCACCACGCACTTGTGAAGTATAAGTTGAAGCCTTAAAAGCTTGGCGACCTTCTTTAATGGCTGCTTCTGCTAAAATTTCTCCTGCGGTGATAACACCTTGTCCGCCTTCACCGCCAAATCTTAATTGATATTTCATTTTAAAGCTCCTAAATCCACCATTCTTTTTTCTTTGGCTGCACGACGTACTTCTTCATAAGCGTGGCAGTATTCTGGCTGAGAATTATCTTCATGTAAAATTCCTGTTGGAAATTTATCTTTTCTTTCTTCAAAATCCATGCTTTCAAATTTAGCTTTATCCACAACGCGATTTTTAATCCAATCAAGCATAGCTACAGCTTCGCCCATTTTGTTTTTTCTACCTAGATTGATATGACAATTTGAAAAAACATCTACAAAACTATAACCCTTATGCGCTAGAGCCTTATAAATTAAATTTTCAAGCTTATTAGCTTCGATCACATTACCCCTTGCCACAAAAGAAGCTCCTGCAGCTTTAGTTAATTCACACGCATCAAAATTAGGGTCAATATTTCCAAATTGAGCTGTTACTGTATAAAAACCTTTTGGAGTGGTTGGGCTTGTTTGTGAATTCGTAAGTCCATAGATAAAATTATTGATCACAATGTGGGTTAAATCAATATTTCTACGACAACCATGTATGGTATGATTTCCACCAATTGCCAAAGTATCCCCATCTCCACTTACTACAATAACATGTTTACTAGGATTGGCTAATTTAATACCTGTTGCATAGGCTATTGCCCTACCATGAGTTGTATGAACTGTATTGCAATTTACATAAGAACTCATTCTACCACTACAACCTATACCCGAAACAAGACAAACATCATCCATATTCCAACCAAGTTTTTCTATTGCACGGATAATACATTTTAAAACAACGCCATCACCACATCCCCAGCACCACTGAGTAGGCATTTTATCTACTCTTAGATATTCATCATAATTAAAAGCCATTTATATATTCTCCTTTACCTTAGCAATAATTTCACTTGGAGTGATAGGACGACCATTTGCACGGTGCAAGCTAATAAAATCGCGACGCGAAGTTACTCTTTCAATCTCTTCAAGATATTGTCCCATATTAAGCTCGCTTACCATTACTTTTTTAAATTTGCTTACAACTTCAGCGATTTTTTTCTCAGCCACTGGATAAAGAGTAATTGGACGGAAAAGTCCCACTTTAATCCCTTGCTCTCTTAATCTTTGTATAGCTTCTTTTGCTGAACGACTTACGCTTCCATAAGCAATGATTAAAAATTCAGCATCATTAAGCATATACTCTTCATAAGCACAAATATCTTCTTGATTGTTTTTTATTTTACCTATGAGTCTTTCCATATTTTTTTTCACTATAACTCCATCTTCAGTTGGAAAACCTATATCTCCATGATGAAGTCCTGTAACATGATAACGATAACCTGTAAAGAAAGGATTTAAAGTTGCAGGCTCATTTTCTCCTGCTGCATAAGGTTTATAATCCTTTTTGTCTCCTTCAAATTTTTTACGGTTATACACTTTAATATCTTTTAAATCAGGTAAAACCGCTTTACCATTCATGTGCCCTACAGTTTCATCCATAAGTAAAAATACTGGAGTCATATATTTTTCAGCTAAATTAAACGCTCTAATGGTTTCTGTATAAGCTTCTTCAAGACTTGCAGGAGCAATAGCAATGCTTGCAAAATCCCCATGAGTTGGTGCTTTAGCTTGAAACAAATCTCCTTGTGCTACACGAGTTGGAAGACCTGTCGAAGGACCACCTCTCATAACATTTACAATCACAAGTGGAATTTCAGCAATAAATGCAAGTCCTATTTGCTCCGCTTTTAAAGAAATTCCAGGACCGCTACTTGCAGTCATGGATTTTACTCCACTCATTGCCGCACCAATAGCCACACTAATACCTGAAATTTCATCTTCCATTTGTATAAAAGTTCCATCATTTGCAGGAAGCATATGACTTAGCTCGTGAGCTATCTCACTACTAGGGGTAATAGGATAGCCTCCAAAAAATTTACATCCACAATCAATCGCAGCTTTGGCGATTAAAACATTACCTGTTGCTATAACTTCTCTCATTATTTTTCCTATGCTAATTTTTTGTATTTGTTATTTTTTACGGCTACAGCTCTATCTTTAGACTCAGCAGTAAGTTTGGCAAATTTAAATTCATCTCTTTTTGCCACCATAATAGCAAAATCAGGGCAATGTGTCTCACACTCGGTACAGCCTATACAGGATTCAGGGTGTACCACCTCTATCATTTGTCCTAAAACCGCATGCACATCATCGCGCATAGCTAAAACCCCAGCGGGGCAATAGCTAACACAAATATTGCATGCTTTGCATCTATGCTCATCTACCCAAACAGGGGTATCTTTTGGAGCTGTCATACTCATGTTTTTCCTTTATCAACCTAATATTTTTTGAATTTCTTCACCAATTAAAGCCGGAGAATCCACCACATGAATTCCGTAACTTTTCAAAGCTTCTTTTTTAGCTGCAGCACTTTCATCAGCACTTCCTACTATGGCACCTGCATGCCCCATTCTTTTACCTTTTGGAGCAGTTGCACCTGCAATGAATGCTACCACAGGTTTGCTAATATTTTCTTTAATAAATTTAGCCGCTTCCACTTCCAAACTACCACCAATTTCACCTATCATTACAATAGCTTTAGTTTCATCATCTTTTTGGAATTCACTTAAAAGTTCTTTATAAGCAAGACCTATGATAGGATCACCACCAATTCCTACTGCAGTAGAAATTCCATAACCACCTTGAACTACCTGATTAGCAGCTTCATAAGTTAAAGTTCCACTTTTTGAAATAAGCCCCACGCAACCTTTTTTAAAAATAAAACCTGGCATAATACCTAATTTGCATTCTTCAGAAGTGATAATACCTGGACAATTTGGTCCAATGATTTTCATACCCTTTTTATTGGCATATTGCTTAGCAAACATCATATCTTTTACAGGCGTATGCTCGGTGATTACAACTGCAAGCTTAATACCCGCATCAGCTGCTTCAATCACGCTATCACCCACAGCAAAAGCAGGTACAAAGATCAAGCTCACATCAGCCTTTGTTGCTTTAACCGCATCTACAACGGTATCAAAAACTGGTTTACCTAAATGAGTTTGTCCGCCTTTATGAGGGGTGACACCTCCAACTATATTTGTACCATAAGCCATGCATTGCTCAGCGTGAAAAGTTGCTTCTTTACCTGTAAAACCTTGAACTATTACTTTTGTATTTTTATTAACCAATATACTCATTTTCTATCCTTATCCTACTAAACTTTTTACAAGCTCTGCACCGTTTTTAAGATTGGTTGCTGCTTTGATATTTTTAAGATTTGAATTATCTAAAATTGTCTTTGCTTCTGCTGCGTTAGTGCCATCAAGACGCACTACAATTGGAATATTTACCTCAACATTCTTAGTAGCTTCTAAAATTCCATTTGCTATCCTATCACAACGAACAATACCACCAAAGATATTGATAAATATAACTTTTACATTCTTATCTCTTAAAATGATTTCAAAAGCCTTTGCAACAGTTTCAGGAGAAGCTCCCCCGCCTACATCTAAGAAATTTGCAGGTTTTGCACCACTATAATTAATAATATCCATAGTTGCCATTGCTAGACCCGCACCATTTACCATACAAGCTACATCTCCATCTAATTTCACATAGCTTAAGCCAAATTCAGCCGCTTCTCTTTCAGCAGGATTTTCTTCAGTAATATCTCTAAGTTCAGCAATTTCAGGATGACGATAAAGCGCACTATCATCAAAACTGCATTTTGCATCAAGGGCATAAAAATCCCCTTCTGCAGTTTTAATTAAAGGATTGATTTCAAGCATATTCATATCTTTATCCATGTAAAGCTTATAAAGTTTAGCTATCATAGAAATAAGTTTTTTGCCTTCATCTTTATCAAGTCCTAAAACTCTCGCTACTTCAAGTCCATGAAACATTTTAAAACCAATTTGTGGATCAATGCCTACTTTTGCAATTTTTTCAGGACTTTCTTTGGCTACTTTTTCTATATCCATCCCTCCTTCACTTGAAGCGATAATGGTAATTTGCTCTGCCATTCTATTAAATAAAATAGCCAAATAATACTCTTTTACTATATTAGCGCCACTTTCTATATAAAGTTTTTGCACGAGCTTACCTTCAGGTCCTGTTTGATGAGTTACTAAATTCATTCCTAAAATTTTACTTGCATAATCTTTTACCTCATCTAAATTTTTAGCGATTTTAACACCACCACCAAGACCACGGCCTCCTGCATGAATTTGAGCTTTAACCGCCCAAACACTACCGCCTAATTCTTTAGCATTAGCCACAGCTTCATCTACGCTAAATGCAACTTTTCCCTTTAAGGTAGGGATACCATTATCCGCAAAAATTGCTTTTGCTTGATACTCATGTATGTTCATTTATTCTCCTTTATATTGATATTTGATTAAAGATTTTTCCAATTTGTCTTTTTCTTGTGAACTAAGATCTAATCTCATGATTTCAATCACACCTTCAAGTCCTAATCTTGCCATAACTCCCAAGGCTTTGTTTTGCACTCCAAATTCTCCATGTAAAATCACACTCATGGGTAAAAACTCGCCACTTCTTATGGACTCAAGCATTCTTATGCAAGCACTAGCAGGGGCTAAATAAGCTGAAGTTTTAAGATGTTTGATTACTTTAGCTCCACCTGTTTTAACTTCATTTTCCAAATCATCAAATTCTTCTTCATTTAAAAATTCGCTTATATTTTTATTTTTAACACTTGCGTAAGATTTTACCAAAACCATATCATCATTATGAAAACCAATAAGTCTTGTATCCACGCTTGACATTTTGACATTAAGTTTTTTGGCAAGCTCATACTTAAATCTTGCATTGTCTAAAACTCCCGCCATGGCTATAATTTTCTTTGATGAAAAAATTCCGCTTTCATAAAGAGTATTAAGTAGAAAATCCACAGGATTAGTTAAAATAATAAAAAGCGGATCTTCTGTAAAATCTTTAATTTTTTTAGCGCAATCAAGCATAATGTTTGTATTCAACTGAAGCAATTCTTCTCTACTTTGCCCATCTTTTCTAGCAAAACCTGCACTAAAAAGCACTATATCTGAATTTTTGGTATGAGTATAATCTTTAGTGCAAAGTAAATCTATATTTAAATTTAAAGCAGCTATGCTTTGAGTAAGTTCTAGTTCTTTTGCATAAAGTAAATCCTCATTGATATCTACTAAAACAATTTCATTTGCTATTTCTCTTAAAATCAAAGCATAAGCTACGCTTGAGCCCACATTACCAGCCCCTATAACAGTAATTTTCATCTTTGTCCTATTTTTTCTAAAATAGCGTTAAAAGTTGCACTTGGACGCATGATTTTATTTGCTTTTTCATCATCAAATTTATAATATCCACCCAAATCCACTTTCACACCTTGTGCATCATTAAATTCGGCTCTGATTTTTTCTTCATTAGAAGAAAGCTCTAGGGCAATATCTTTAAAAAAGCTTTGAAGCTCCATATCACTTGCTTGTCTTGCTAAATGATTTGCAAAATACATTGCTAAGTAAAAATGACTTGTTCTATTGTCATCTTCTTTAACTTTTCTTGATGGAGCTTTATTATTTTCAAGCCATTCGCCTATAGCCTCATCAAGACATTCTGCTAAAACCTTAGCTTTATGATTACTACACTTATTTGCATAAAATTCCAAACTTGCTTGCAAAGCCAAAAATTCACCCAAACTATCCCAACGCAGATGATTTTCTTCGACTAATTGTTCTACTTGTTTAGGTGCTGAACCCCCTGCTCCTGTTTCAAACATAGCTCCACCCTTTAACATAGGCACAACAGAAAGCATTTTTGCACTTGTTCCAAGCTCTAAAATAGGAAAAAGATCGGTTAAATAATCCCTTAAAACATTACCCGTGATAGAAATAACATCTTTACCTTCTCGGATTAACTCTAAACTTCTTAAACAAGCTTCTTTTGGAGCTAAAATGGCTATATTTCTACCCTTTTCTTTTAAACGATTTTGTACCAAAGTTATCATGATTTTATTGCTAGCTCTTTTGCTATCTAACCAAAAAATAGCTTCGGCTCCACTAAGTTCTGATCTTTCTATACCTAAATCAATCCAATTTAGCACCGCATCAAATTTAGCCTGATTGACTCTATAAATATCACCTTTTCTAACCTTATGCTCTAATAAAACTTTACCGTTAGAAACTATTTTAAAAGTTCCTTCTTCTTTAGCCACAAAGGTTTTATCGTGCGAGCCATATTCTTGAGCCTTTTTAGCCATTAAACCTACATTAGATACACTGCCAAGTTTTGAAGGATTTAAAGTACCATTTTTATGCAAATCTTCAATAACCGCCTCATAAATAGTTGCGTAAGTTTGATCAGGAATTACGGCATTTGTGTCCTTTTCCTTACCTTCCTTATCCCACAATCTTGCGCCATTTTTAAGCATTGCAGGCATAGAAGCATCAACGATAACATCGCTTGGAACATGAAGATTTGTGATGCCTTTATCTGAATTTACCATAGAAATATCTGCAGATTTAGCTAAAATTTCATTGTATTTTTTTAAAATTTCATCTTTTTTGCTTGAATTTTCGATCTTACTTAAAAGCTCACTTAAACCATTATTTGGATTAATACCTAATTTTTCAAATTCATCTTGAAATTCGATAAATAATTCTTTAAAAAATACTTTTACCGCATAGCCAAAAAGTATAGGATCACTTACTTTCATCATTGTAGCTTTTAAATGCAAAGAAAAAAGCACATCATCATCTTTGCTTGCTTTAATTTCTTTTGCATAAAATTCCTGAAGTTTTTGCACATCCATAAAAGTAGCGTCTAAAATTTCATTTTTTTCAAGTTTTAAGCCCTCTTTTAAAATTTCATTTTTACCATCAACGCTTGTAAATTCTATATTAGCCACACAATCTTGATCGATTAAAACCGCTTTTTCATTAGAGAAAAAATCCCCTTCTTTCATGTAAGAAACACGAGTTTTTGAGTTTGGATTAAACTCAACCACACGATAAGGATTGTTTTTTGCATAGTCTTTTACCGCTTTTGTTGAACGACGATCTGAATTTCCTTGTCTTAATACAGGATTAACCGCTGAACCTAAAACTTTTTGATATTTTGTTTTAATTTGCAATTCTTCATCATTTTTTGGCTCATCTGGGTAATTTGGTAACATGTAACCCTTATCTTGCAATTCTTTAATCGCCGCCTTAAGCTGAGGAATAGAAGCTGAAATATTTGGGGTTTTAATAAGATTTGCATCCGATCTTTTGACAAGCTCGCCTAAAAGCTCTAAAGCATCTTCACATCTTTGCTCCTCTTTTAAATACTCACTAAAAGTAGCTAAAATCCTTCCAGATAAAGAAATATCCGAGGTTTTTACTCCTATATACGCCCTACTTAAAAAAGCTTTCACTATAGGCAAAAACGAATAAGTCGCAAGAGCTGGGGACTCATCTGTTAAGGTATAAGTAATTTGCATTTTTAGTCCTTTAAAAACTTATTTTTATTTTCATTTTTAAGTATATTACAAATAAAAAAAAATGCAAGAGTAAGTTTAAAGTTTGTTTTAGTTTTCAAACAAACTTTAAATATTTTTAATTAAGTAAATTAGCAGGAAGTTGTATGATATTTTTAATAAGATTAAAAGGGGTTTTTAGGGTATCTGTTAAAATTTCGGTATGAAATTTAGGGTCATCTATACTTCCATCTATTTTTAAGTTTGTGCTAATTTCTTGATTTTTACCTAAAATTACATAATTTAAAATTGGAACCTTGGATATAGCTTCTGAAGCTGATTTTAAAGTTTTAAGCTCTAAACTAAAATCCACTGTATTTAATCTTAAATTTGCTGATCCTAAACCATATATATCTACACTATCGCCGTTTAAATTAATAGCTGAAACTCTTAAAAGATCTTTTTTTCTATTAAAAATAATCTTTCCATCATGTAGGCTTAAACCTTTTTGATTAAAAGTTGGAGATTTAAACATCAATAAACTTGGTACAGTATCAATAAAGGAAATAAGCTGATTTACACCTTTTAAATCCTTCACATAAGTGTTTTTAAAATCGATCTGTCCGTCAAAATACTCCAATCCACTTCCTTTTATACTTAAGTTAAACACTCCATCTTGAACAGCTTGTTTTTGTAAAAACTCATTTAAATAATTATCATCAATATTGCTAACGTTTAAATTTAAATCATTAGAAGAATAATAAAGATCAAATTTTGCATTTCCTCTAGAACCTTTAAGATCCAAAGCATTGCCTTTTAAATCAGCCTCTACCCTATCAAAAGCCAAAGTTTTATTAGAATCTGGCAAAATTAAAGCTACATTTGCTCCACCAAAACTAATATTTTGGGTATTAGTAGAAATATCAAATGTTGAATTTGAAGAGTTGGAATCTTTTCTATAAATATAACTTAAATTTTTCAAATGAATTTCTTTATTATCAGAACTTATTTTAGCACTTGCTGTATCACTTTGAGTATGAATTTCCATAACGCCTTTATTTTTTACAATATCAAAGCTATCATTTTCATAAGGAGTTTGACCGTTGATAAGTAAATTATTTTTAAAATAAGCATCATTAACGCTTGCATTAAAATCTTCGAAATTTAAAGTTTTATAATAAACATTTTTAGCATCGATAAACCCAAACTTTTTAAGCAATGGAGAAAATGAAAATAAAATCTTAGGATTACTAAGATTAGCCTCAAGTCCATCTTTAAAATTTAAAATCAAATTCCACTGAGGAATGCTAATGTTAACATTTTGCGAATAATCTAATTTTACTTCTACATTTTGATTTTTTAAATCTAAAAGCTTCCCATTGTCAAAATAAAGCCTTGAAATCTGAGTATTGAAATTTCCTTGCTGTTTTTGTAAGTCAAATTTAGCATTAAAATCAGCCTCTAAAAAGCCATTTTTAACACTAGCATTTTCTATATTTAAATTATTTTGATTTAATTTGACAAATGCTTTTGCAATATTAAAATCAGCCAAAGAAATACTAGCATTCTCTAAAGCTAAAATACCACTATAAAAAATTTCACCCTTATCATGAAAATCAATTTTAAGCTCTAAATCACTTTTAATTTTTCCGCTTTTTTGATAAAAAGGTAATGAAAAATGATAATCTTCCAAAGCTTTAGCAAGTTTTTCGTCAAATTTTAGATTATTAGACTTAATGCGCAAATAAATCCCAGCTTTTTTTTCATCAAACAAATCATATAGATAAACCTTACTAGAACTTAAATCAGCACCATTATAGAAAGCTTTATTAAAGACAAAATCAAGCTTTTGTTTGTTTAAATTTAAATCGAGTTTTGGAATTTCAATAGCATTCATTTTATCATCCAAACGAACTTTGACATTATTAACATAACCTGATGCGCTAATATTGTCTAAATAATAATTATTTTTAGTAAAATCTATAAAGCCCTGCAAATAATCTAAATGATAAAATTCTCCCTTAGCCCTATATGCCATCCAAAGATTTAAACTCTGTGGAAGTTCTATTCTTTTATTAACTCTTTTAAAAATTTCCGTAATATTTCTAATATTTAAATCTTCTATTTTATAAGCTAAATTTTTATCTTTGTAAGAGATACTTGCGTTAAAGTCAAGCAATTCTCCAGTTGCTCTACCTTGAAAATAATAAAACTCGCTCTTAGTATTGATACTTAAATTTCCATCAATATTTAAATCATAATCTTTTAATAAAAGTTTTTTAATACCAGCTATAAGTTCTTTATTTTGACGCTGTAATGTTAATTTTAAAAACAATAAATCATTATCTATAAAAAATTCATTATCTTTAAATAAAATACGCACATGATTATCTTTTATATTTAAATTTTGTATATCAATCTCTTCAACAAAAGTATATAGATATTTTAAATTTTTTGTTATTTTTAAAATCTCTGTTGAAGCATTATCAGAAGAGTGAGTTTGTGATGAAATTTCGGAATTTTGAGTCTCATTTATAGTGATATTTTTTGCTCGTACAATTAATTTTTTATCTAATTTAATATATAATTGTTCTAATTTTAAAAAATCAAATTGGATACTAGAGATGACAATCCCATTTTTAAGCACTATAAACAAAGCTAATATAAGCACAACAAAAAATACAACAATATATAAAATTTTCTTTTTCATACGCAACTTCTTTTTGATATTTATTTTGGGGATTTTTTATTATCTAACTCAGCCTTTAAAAAGCAATTCTGTGGTATTTATTCCCCAAGGTTCAATTTCTCAAATTATAACATATTTAAAGCAAAATAAATATCAGATGAGTAGTATTGATAAATATATTTTATTTTTTTTAGGACACCCTCAATCAGGCTGGATCAACATAGGTACAAAAGATTTAAATAGAGCTGAATTTCTACATAAACTCACTATTGCTAAAGCAGCACTTCAAACCATTACTCTTATCCCAGGGGAAACAAGTGTAATCTTTTTAGAACAAGCAGCCAAACAACTTGAACTTGATAAAGATATACTTTTAAAAGAATTTCAAGCTCAAGCTCCTTATGATGAAGGAGTTTTTTTACCAGAAACTTATAAAATTCCAAAAGGCATTACGGAAAATCTACTCATTCAAATGCTTTTAAACCATGCTGAAATTTCCAATAAAAAAACTTCTGAGAAAATTTTTGGGGATTATAATCCAAAAAAATGGCACCAATATATCATCATCGCTTCTGTAATACAAAAAGAAGCTGCTAACGAAAATGAAATGCCTATAGTTGCAAGCGTAATTTACAATCGACTTAAAAAAGGTATGAAGCTTCAAATGGATGGAACTTTAAATTATGGAATTTATTCCCATGTAAAAGTTACCCCACAAAGAATAAGACAAGATAATAGTTCTTATAATACCTATAAATTTACAGGATTGCCTAAAGAAGCGGTTTGTAATGTTTCTTTAGCTGCTATTCGCGCAGCTATTTTTCCTTTAAAGACAGATTATTTATATTTTGTGCGTGATAAAAATACTGGAGTTCATATTTTTAGCACAAATATAGATGATCACAATAAAGCCATAAATTTACAAAAAGGAAAATAATTTTGATATTTTTATACAAAATAGTTAAATTGGAACAGTATTTGCTTGCTAATATTAAAAATTATAAAAAGGATAAAAAATGATCAACCCATTTAAATCAAAAGAACTAGTTACTGGTGCTTTAGCGGGTAGAAATCTAAGAAATCAACTCATCAATGCCAATCTTGCAAATGTTGATACTCCTTTTTATAAAGCAAGAGATATTGAATTTGAAACAGCTTTGGTAAGTCGTGCAAATGAAATTTTTAAAAAAAATGATAATAAAGAATTGCAATTAGCTGTAACTGAAGAAGGACATCAAAAACCTTGGAAATTTCCAGATCCTAGTAAATCTACTATTTACTTAAGAGACGGACATTTAGCAAGAAATGATGCAAATACTGTTGATCTAGATGTGGAAACCACAGAAATGAGTAAAAATACAATTATGATAACAGCTCTTGATGGAGTTTTAAGAAGACAAAGCAATATCTTTAGTTCTATACTTGATGCAAGCTCTAAATTAAGTTAAAGGTAAATTATGGCATACTTAAGTGATTTTGATATTAGTGGTTATGGTTTAAGTGCTCAACGTTTTAGAATGAATGTTATTAGCTCTAATATAGCTAATGCAAACACTACAAGAACAGCTGAGGGTGGGCCTTATAGAAGACGCGAAGTGATCTTTAAAGCAACAGATTTTGATAAGCTTTTAAATGAGCAAATTAACAAAGATAATAATTTTTTAAAATATGAAAATCCTTTAAATGATCCAAGTTCGCCAGAAGAAGCTAAACCTGCTATTCAAAGTGTTGTAGTGGATAAAGTGGTCAGAGATGACAAAGATTTTCGCATGAAGTATGATCCAAGCCATCCTGATGCAAATGCTGAAGGTTATGTAGCGTATCCAAATGTAAATCCTGTTATTGAAATGGCAGATTTGATTGAAGCTACAAGAGCTTATCAAGCGAATGTAAGTGCTTTTACAAGTGCAAAAACTATAGCTCAAAGTGCGATTGATTTATTAAGAGGATAATAAAAAATGAACAATATTAATGATTTAAGATTAAATAATAATATTTCAAATACCAACAAAAGTCAAAATTCCACAGGAATTGGTGATGAATTTGCCAAGATGCTTAAAAATGAAATCGATGATTTAAATAAAGCACAAGAAAGTGGAGAAGCTGCAATGACAGACATTGCCACAGGACAAGTAAAAGATCTGCATCAAGCAGCTATAGCTATCACTAAAGCTGAAAGCAGTATGAAATTTATGCTAGAAGTAAGAAATAAAGCGATCAGTGCTTATAAAGAAATCACAAGAACTCAAATTTAAACCCTAATGCAAGAATATAAAAAAAATAGGGTTTCAAAAGTTGCCTTTGCCTACTGCATGGCACTTTTGTTTATGATTATTTTTATCAGCTCTACTTTTTTTCTTACATCAAAACGTCATATACCTAACACTGAAAAAGATCAATACGCTCTTGCTCTAAGAGGATCGATTATAACTAAAGATAATTTTACTATCACAAGTTCTAAACAAATTTATCGCGCTGAAATTGATCTTAGAAGTATTAACAAAGATAAATTTGATCTATTTTTAAAGCTTTTTCAAATTTATAGTGGGATAAGTAACGATCAAGTAGCAGATATTAAAAAAAGAATGCAAAATCAAAAAAAACGTTCTTATAATTTTGTTCTTTTACAAAACTTAGATTCCAAGCAAGCAAGCTACCTTAAAGACCTTGCTAAAAAACTTTATATACAAGGCTTTTTCAAAGCTTTTACAAATAATTCTGGAAGAGTTGAAACAAGAGGATTAAATATCATCGAACATGAAGAAGATAGAATTTACATGTCAAAAGATTCTTTTACTCCTATTATCGGTTATACTAAAATGATATTAGATCCAGAAAGTGGAATTTTAAAAAATATAGGAGTTAAAGGTTTAGAAAAATACTACGATGAATGTCTAAGTCCTGTTCAAAATGAAAAAATTCAAGGACTTAAAGATATAGGTGGAAATATTATTTTAAATCTAAATTCACTACAACAAAAAAAGATCAATGGTTGTGATTTATATTTAAATCTTTCTTTGAAACTACAAAAAAGCATAGAAAAAGCCATAGATCAAAGAAATGAGGATTTAAAAGCCAATGAAATCATCGTTGGGGTAATGGAAAGCAAAACAGGAAGAATTTTAGCTTTAGCAAGCTCAAGGCGCTATGACCCGCAAAATCGTGGAAAAGATCTATCAGTTCTTAATGCAAGTGCTATAGAATACGGCTATGAAGCAGGTTCTGTTATAAAACCTTTTATCTTTACAACAGCCTTAAGACTTGGTAAAATAAAAATGGATGAAGTAATTAATACTTATGGCGGTTCTTATAAGCTAGGACGTTTCACCATCAAAGACGATCACAAAATGGACAAAATGACTATGGAGGAAGTTATAAGATATTCTTCAAATATAGGCATGATACAAATTGCTAAAAGACTTAACAATATAGAAATCGTATCAGGACTTAAAATATTTAAATTTGGCGAAAAAAGTGGTATTGACCTACCCTATGAACAAAAAGGAGAAATTCCAAATCCTAAGCGCTTAAGAGATATAGAAAAATCTGTTTTAAGTTATGGTTATGGACTTAAAACAACCTTTATACAACTCCTTGCAGCTTATAATGTTTTCAACAATGATGGGTTTTATATCACACCGCGTTTAGCTGAAAAATTCTATCAAAATGGACGCTTTACAAATCTTGATAATGATGTAAAAAAAGAAAAAATTCTTTCTAGCGAAGCCACTAAAACGATGCAAAATGTTCTTATAAATGTTATAGAAAAAGGAACAGGAAAAAAGGCAATTACACAAGGTATTATTGCAGGAGGTAAAACAGGAACGGCAAGAATAGCCGAAAGACAAGGTTACACCTCAAATCGCTACAATGCATCCTTTTTTGGTTTTGCAAATGATTTAAATCACGCCTATACCATAGGAGTTCTCGTAAGACATCCTACTAAACCCTATAGTTATTATGCTGCACAAAGTGCTTTGCCTATGTTTAAAGATGTTGTTGATATTTTAATCAATGAAGAATTTCTAACGCCTATACAAGACAATAACCAAACTAACACAAACAACTAGTTTGATATATCTTTAGAAAATATCACCTCAACAGCACCTATAAGTTCTTCAGCAATCTTAGCAGCAAAAGTTGTATCATTAAGTATTGAAATTCCTTCAGCTGTTGTGATTTTTCTTACTGAAATAAGATGTTCAACATTGCTCAAGGTTAAAGTATCGATTTCTTTTAAAATTTCTTTTCCTTTTTGAAGATTTTTAATAATCAAATAAAGCTTTTCACGATCTTCAACCACTCTAAGCTCTTCGATACTTCTTAAAAGCTCTCCTAAATTCGATCTAATTTTATTATACTCTAAAGCCAAAAATTCATTAGAAGAACTAGAATATTTCTTAATATTTGCTTGGATAATTTTTAAATTTTTAGTTGTTTCGACTAAATTTTTAGCTGCCATCTTAAAGGTAAAAATTTTATGATTCTTTGTTTCATCGTTAATATAAACTTGTGCTTTAGTTGAAAAATCAATAATAGCTTCAAAAAGAACCTTTATCCTAGTTTGATACAAATAGTCCAAATCCACATTTTTACTAAACCACCTTTTATTTTCTAAAATTTCTTTAAAACTTTTATCACTTTGTATATCTTTACGACTAAAACCTATAGCATGAGCAACAATTGCATAGGTATTGTTATAAAGATGCTCGCTTTCTTTCCTTAAAGCTTCGATGGCTGTGTCACTAAACTTAACCAAACTACTATCAAGATATAAAGGCTTGTCTTTATTCTTATCTTTAGGAGCTTTTACTATCTTATTTAAAAAAAGAACAATTTGAGGAGTAAAGAATGAAAAAAGCACAACACCAATTAAATTAAACAAAGTGTGAAATAATGCTACTTTCAAAGCTATATCTTCTATGTTTAATATAATGGATAAAAAATTAAGAAAATGTATAAAATAAGGAAAAATAAGCACTATTAAAAAAGCTATACCAAAATTAAAAATACAATTTGCAAACGCTAATTTCTTTCCTTCAATATTGGTACTTAAAGAAGCTAAAACAGCCGTTACAACCCCTCCAACACTAGTACCTAAATTTGCTGCTAAGGAATTTTCCAAACTGATTTGTCCAGCAAGTAAAGCAGCAACAATAATAGCCATTGTAGCTGTGCTTGATTGTATAACTCCTGTAAGCAAAGCACCTAATCCTAAAAAAACAAAAACTCCTTTAAAACCAGCAAAATCAAAGCGAGAAAGATCAATTATATGTTTAAAATTTTCAAAACCACTTTTAATATAATCCACACCCAAAAAGAAAAATCCTATACCAATAAAAATATTACCCAAACCCTTTAATACACTATCTTTTTGAAAGAAAAATAATACTCCAATAATCAAAAGTGGGATAGCTAACATTGAAATTTTAATATTTGTCAAACCAACAATCAGCCAAGAACTTGCCGTATTTCCTAAATTTGCTCCAAAAATAATCCCTATGCCCGCACCTAAAGAAATAAGCCCTGCACTCAAAAAAGAAATCGTAATAATAGAAACTAAAGTTGAAGATTGCATAATTAAAGTACTTAAAGTACCAAAAAGTATACTTTTTATCTTTGTATCAGTTGACTTTGCTAAAATTTTTTCAAGCAAACCACCACTAAAAGCTTTAAAACCTATACCTAAATTAGTCATTCCAATAAGAAGTATTGCCACTCCTGCTAAAAGATTGGCAAGCTCGTCATAACGAATTAAAATAAAAATCAGAACTAAAGCAAAAATGCTCCATGAAATAAATTTAAAATATTTTAAAGAATTTCTTTCCTCTTGCAATACCTAACCTTTTAATTTTTCAAATTCATTCATCAGAAATTCCCTCAAATTTTCAGCTTCTTCTTCGCCTTTTTCTAGATACTCAAGCAATAAATTTTCTAATTCTTTTAAAAAAGAAAAAAGTTCATTTTGCCAAATACTATCGTTTTTATTACTCAAATTCATGGTTTGTATGAAAGTCAGCTCCCTGCTTAAATCCCCAATTTTTTCTAAAAATTCATCTTTTTGATAAGAAATTTTTAATGCTAAATTAGTATTTTGGATATTTTCTTTAAATTCTCTGATTTTTTCATCGATTAAATCACAAAATTTCGGATAAATATCCATTTTAATAGGCTCTAAAAGAGTTCGCTCATCTATATTTAAAGTAAGCTTTTTAACAGCAAAATAAAGAGCTAAAAAAGACAAAGCTGCTATGAGTAAATAAATTCCTAGCATTAATAACCCTTAAGGGCTAGCATGCCACCATCTAAATTAATGCTTTCAAGTCCCAATTTTTCGGCTATAAATTCAGCTGCAACCATGCTTCTATGACCACTACGACAAATAAAAGCAAGTTTTTTATTTTCATCTCTTTTACTTTGAAATTCATCTAAAAATTTAGCATTTAAAAGCCCTTTATTATCATATAAAGCCACACATTGCGCATTAGGTAAAATACCTTCTTCCCATTCTAAAGGAGTGCGCACATCAAAAATTTGATATGCGTTTAAATCTTGCTTTGTCCAAAGACTTGCAGGGATATTTTCTATCATGAAAAAGCCTTGTTGATGATTTTTGTAAGGCTTGCATTAAATTCAGCAGGATTATCCACGCCCATACCTTCGCTTAGTTTTGCCATATTTAAAACTAGGGTTGCTATATCTGCGCTAAAGGTTTCGTTGTTTTTAAGACCTGTAAAAATAGCGTGTTTTGGATTGATTTCTAAAATAGGTTTGAAATTTTGCTCTTGACCCATTTGTTTTAAGAGTTGCTGCATAGCAAAATCAGGTTTATTTTTATCATAAACTATACAACTTGGGCTATCTTTTAAACGACTGGTTAGTCTTACATCTTCAACTTGATCTTTTAGAAGTTCTTTAAATTTAGCTACAAGTGGAGCAAAAGTATTTTTTTCCTCATCGCTTAGTTCATTTTTATCTTCTACTTGATTGATGGCTACAAATTTCAAACCTTCAAATTCTAGCATAGGAGTTACTAAAGAATCAATCTCATCGTCCATGAGTAAAACTTCTATATTTTTTTGTTTATACTCTTCAAGTAAAGGAGAAGTTCTTAATAAACTTTCATTATTTCCTGCTATATAAAAAATTTCCTTTTGTTCGCCTTGAAGGTCATTTTTATACTCCTCTAAAGAGCGTAAATTTTCACCTTTAGTGCTTTTATAAAGCATGAGTTTTAAAAGACTATCTTTTTCTCCGCCAAAACCATAAAGTCCTTCTTTTAATACTTTACCAAAGGTTTTAAAGAAAGATAAGTATTTTTCTTTATCATTGTTTTTTAGTTTTTCAAGTTCACCTAAAATCTTTTTAACGCTAGCTTCTTTAACACCTTTTAAAATTTGATTTTCTTGCAAAATTTCACGGCTTACATTAAGTGGTAAATCTTCTACATCGATAATCCCACGCACAAAACGCAAATAAGTTGGTAAAAGTTCTTTATCGTCATCGCTGATAAATACGCGTTTTACATAAAGTTTTAAGCCACTTTGATAATCCACACGGAATAAATCAAAAGGTGCATTTTGTGGTATAAAAAATAAAGAATTGTATTCTAATTTTCCTTCACTTTTAGTGTGAAGATAAAGTAAAGGTTTGTTTGAATCATGAAAATTTTGCTCATAAAATCTTTCATAATCTTCTGCTTTAAGGCTTGATTTTTGCATTCTCCATAAAGCATTGGCTTTATTGATTTGAGAAATTTTAAGTTCAGTTTTCCCTTCTTCTTCGCCTTCTTTAGCAGGAGTAAATTCTTCTTTTTCCATGAAAATTGGAAATTGAATATGATTAGAATATTTTTCTATAATGCTTTCGATTTTATAAGTATTAGCAAACTCATCATCTTTTAAGTATAAAGTAATGCTTGTACCTTGTTCTTCTTTGCTTGCGTCATCAATCTCATAACCATTTGCATCAGAACTCCAAAGATAAGCTTTATCATCTAAAGCTTTTTTACTTAAAACTTCGATTTTACTAGCCACCATAAAAGCAGAATAAAAACCTACTCCAAATTGTCCTATGAGTTGAGAATCTTTTTTAGCATCACCGCTCAAATTTTCTAAAAAGCTTTTAGTACCGCTTTTTGCTATGGTTCCAAGGTTGTTGATAAGATCATCTTTATCCATACCTATACCATTATCACTAATGCTTAAAGTTTTTTTATCTTTGTCAATTTTGATTTCAATTTTAGGTTCGAATTTTAAACTTTTATATTTATCATCACTTACGCTCAAAAAATTAAGCTTATCTAAAGCGTCGCTTGCGTTTGAAATAAGTTCTCTTAAAAAAATTTCTTTATTAGAATATAAAGAGTGTATCATAAGCTGTAAAAGCTGATTTACTTCGGTTTGAAATTGCATTTTAATCTCCTTTGTAATTTTTTAAAGTGGTATTTTAGCAAAAAATACAAATTCTAAAGTAAATTTAAAGATTTATTTGAAAATTATAAAACCAAGCCATGCGGCAAATAAGCAAAGAAAGACATTTAAGATAATATTTAACGCAAAATGAAGATAATTTCCACTTTGCAAAAGAAGTAAATTTTGATAAGAAAAAGTAGAAAAAGTTGTAAAAGCTCCTAAAAAACCTGTACTTATAAAGCTTTTAAGTAAAGGAGATAAACCTTTATTTTGTACATAAGAAAACAAAAGTCCTATGATAAAAGAACCCAAAACATTAACAAAAAGAGTTCCAAGGTTGATAGAATAAGGAAAAAATTTATTCACTAAATTAATAGAAAGCATTCTTAATATTGCTCCTATAAATCCCCCAAAACCAACAACTAAAAGGGTATTTAGCAAAGCTTAGCTCTTTCTTGATCGAGTAATTCTTGCATTTTTTTTCTAGTGTTTTCAAGCCATTTGTCATTATTTGTATCGACTAAATCCATGCAAATGATTTTAAGCACTCCACTGCTTGCACTAAAACTTTTTGTGTCTAAAATTTTTGCAGAATCCACAATTAAAATAGGCTGAACTTTAAGATTTAATTTTTCACTTAAAATTTTTGCTCCACTTTGAAATTTAAGCATTTTTTCATTTTTAGATCTAGTTCCTTCTGGAAAAATAGCCAAAACCCTATCTTCGCTAATTCTTTCTTTTGCTTCTTTTAAAACTCGTACCAAATCACGCGGATTTTTTCTATCTATACAAAGAAGTTTTGGTTTTTTCATAGCAACTTTGAAAATAGGAATTTCTCCTAATTCTTTTTTGGCAATCCAGCATAAATTTTTAGGATATAATTCTTCTAAAGCGATAATATCTAAAGCACTTTGATGATTCATTAAAATCATCTGAGCTTGTGGATTAAAAGTACCAATGATTTCTTGTTTATAAGAGATGGTATATCTTTGAAATTTAGCCCAAATTTTGCGGATTTTCCAAAGTGTGTTTTGAGATTTTGTAAAGTAAAAACAAAAAACCACCAAAGCAACACTTAAAACAAAAAAAATCCAAAAATAAAGAGCTTTAATTTTTTTGTAAATCATCTTTATTAACCCAACCTATTTTTCCATCAGAAAACAGTACTTTAATATAATTTTGTCTTTTGCCTAAAACTTCTACTTTTTCATCTGCATTTGCCGTATAAAAATAAGTTGAAGGCTCTGTAGGTAAAATTTTAGCCCTAGAACCAGCCTTGATAATTGCATTTTGAGTATTGGTATCTACAAGAAAACTAAGCGCAAAACAAACAACTGCCAAAGCCAGAATAATGTAATTTTTTCTCCATACAAATAAAGCTCCAAATAAAACCGCTAAAAACCATAAGGTATATTGTTTATAAATATTTAAGTCTTTATTTACAGGATTTAAATCACTCTGAGTGCTGATCTCATCGTCACTAATTTTTAGTTTTAAATTTATATTTTCAAGCTTTTTACTGTCCTTATTGAAATACGAAAATTCAAAATTTGTTTTACTTAATGGCAAAATAGCATAATAAAAAGCACTAGAAGCATTAAAATCCCCTTTTAAATTTTCAATGCCTTGCTTTTGAATTCCTTCTATAAAAAAGCTTTTAAGATTTGTATTGGTTGCGTTTAGTTCTACCATCATAATGATATTAGCATCATCAAAATAACTCGCTTTAACTTTTTTAATTTCCAAAGAACTTGCCACAAGGTGTGAAAAATCTTTATTGGATAAAGTATTTTCAAATTTGATAGGATTAAGATTGATATCAGCCTCTTGAAAAGCTTCATTATTTCTAAGAAGTTTGATAGAAATTTTACTCAAACTAGCATTTGAATTTTTAGCTTCAAACCATAAAGTTGTTTTATATTCGTTATTGATAAATTCCCATTTTGCATCTGGATTTAAAAAAGATAAATTAGTTTTTTCTACGCTTATGTTAAAATCAAATTTTGTATTTTCCGTAGTGCGAGCATAGATCGTAATAGGAAAAACTTCTCCAACATATACCCTACTTGGATATTCATCATTTGTAAGAACCAAACTCCCTTTAGCTATAAAAGGATCATCTACATTGCTTTCAAAGTCATTATTTTCATCGCTTGGCAGAATATTTTGATAAATTTTTTGTTCTTCTTGGGGTAATTTTTGTAATTCTTTTTGCATATTTTCATCTTGACCGCTAAATACAGAAATTTCACCTCTGCCGAACAATACAACAACACTAAAAACTAAAGTTAATAAAATTTTCAAAATAAAAAGCCTTTAAGCATTTTCAAACCTAGATCATTACCTAGAACTTTTTCACAAGCACGCTCAGGATGTGGCATGAGTCCAAAGATTTTTTTGTTTTCATCACAAATTCCTGCGATATCAAATACAGAACCATTTGGATTTGACTCGTATTTTAGAGTAATAAGATTTTTATCTTGCAATTCTTTTAAAGTAGCCTCATCAGCGTAATAATTTCCCTCTCCATGGGCAATTGGCAAATTAATAATTTCATCTTTTTTGAAATTTTTCAAAAAGGCATTATCATTAGAAACTACTCTTAAATTTTGGTTTTTTGAGATAAAGCTAAGATTGTTGTTATGCTTCATTGCACCTTTTAAAAGACCGCTTTCAAGTAAAATTTGAAAACCATTGCAAATACCTAAGATATATCCTCCCTTTTTTGCATGATTAAAAACACCTTGCATAACAGGAGCAAGTTTTGCAATAGCTGCACATCTTAGATAATCTCCATAAGAAAATCCGCCTGGCAAAACAACTAAATCTGCATCAAATTCTTTTTCTTCATGCCAAACAATCTGCGTTTTTACTCCAAGTTTTTCAAAGGCATAAGCTGTATCAAATTCACAATTTGTCCCTGGAAATCTAATAATAGCAACTTTCATTTTACTCTTTCTCAATTATAAGCTCATAATCTTCAATGACGCTATTTACCAACAACTCTTCACACATTTTTTTGACTTGTTCTTTGGCTAATTTTTCATCTTTCTCATCAAGAGAAATTTTGATTTGTTTTGCTATTTTTACTTCTTTTATGCTATTAAAATTTAAAGAATGCAAAGCTTTTTCCACCGCTTTGCCCTGTGGATCTAAAACCCCATTTTTTAAAGAAATATTTACAATAACTTCCATATTTTTCCTTAATTTAATATTCTTTTTAAAACTTCTTCATAAGCCATTTTTACATTACCTAGATCTTGACGAAATCTATCTTTGTCTAATTTTTCATTACTAAATTTATCCCAAAATCTACAACTATCAGGACTTATTTCATCAGCTAAAACAAGCTCATTATCTTTAGTTAAACCCAATTCGATTTTAAAGTCAATCAGCCTTAAATTCTTATTGTCAAAAAATGGAGTTAAAATAGAGTTAATCTTTCTAGCTATATTTTTAATTTCACTAATTTGAGCTTCATTTTGCACTAAATTTAAAATCAAACAATGCTCATCATTGATAAAAGGATCGCCTAAGGCATCATCTTTAAGACAAAATTCCACCAAAGCAAAAGGTAGTACAGTGCCATCTTTAATGCCCAGTCTTTTTGTAAGAGAACCTGTTGCAACATTGCGTACTATAACTTCAATAGGAACAATTTTACATTTTTTAACCACTTGTTCTGTATCGCTTATAGTTTCTACCAAATGGGTTTTAATCCCATTTTTTTCAAGCAAATGAAAAATTTCAGTACTGATTTTACAGTTTAATGCGCCTTTTCCACTTTCATTGCCTCTTTTTTCTGCATTAAAAGCAGTTAAATCATCTTTAAACTCACTAATTAGTAAATTTTCATCATCAGTTTTGAAAAGTTTTTTACCTTTTCCTTCGTAGAGCATTTCTTTTTTTGTCATTTTATTGTCCTTGTTTGATATTTAAAATTTTAATAGTATCAATAGCTGATTTTAACTGTGCGTCATCATTGATTTGTTTTTGACTGATTAGATTTTTATTGTCTTTATTTTCTTGTTTATCTTCTTTTTTATTTTTATCTATTTTTTCAAGCTCACTTTCTAAATGTTGTTTTAAGTCGCTTTCTTTTATAAAAAAACCATCTTCTTGAGTATTTACTTTACCTGGAAAAACTTCAATATCAGGTTTTACACCCACTGCTTGAATAGTACGGCCGCTTGGAAGATAATATCTTGCAATAGTAAGCCTTAAAGCTTCAGTTTTATTAATAGGTATGATTTGTTGAACACTACCTTTTCCAAAAGTATTTTCACCCACAATAACACCGCGTTTAAGATCTTGTAAAGCTCCACTTACGATTTCACTTGCACTAGCACTTCCACCATTTACAAGCACAACCAAAGAAGCATTAGAAATTTTGTTTTTAGGATCGGCTTTATATTCTTGATTTTCACTTGCGATGCGTCCTTTTTGAGAAACAATAACACCTTTATCTACAAATAAATTTACAAGTCCTATGGCTTGATTTAAAAGTCCACCAGGATTATTTCTAAGATCTAAAATAACCCCTTTAACATTAGGATATTTTTTAAGTTCTTTACTTGCCACATCTACAACATTTTTATCAAAATTTGTAACTCTAAGATAAAGAATGTTTTCATTTTCTATCATTTTTGCATAAACACTTTCTATCTTAATAATTTCTCTTGTAAGTGTAACATCAAAAGGTTTTGTTGCACCTTTTCTAAAGATGGTTAAAGTGATTTGAGTTTTTGGCTTACCACGCATTTTATCCACAGCATCATTGAGATTAATTCCCAAAGTGGCCTCATCATTAATTTTTAAAATAATATCTCCTGATTTTATCCCTGCTTTATCTGCTGGTGTTCCTTCTATAGGAGAAACAACTGTTAAAGCACCATCTTTCATACCTACGGTTATACCAAGGCCACCAAATTCACCATTGGTTTGAATTTTCATATCATTAAAATCTTTTTCATTTAAAAAAGAAGAATGCGCATCAAGATTGCTTAAAAGCCCTGATAAAGATTTATCCACCAAATCGCTGATATTTTGATCATCCACATAATATTGCTCTACTATGGCAAGAGTTTTTGTAAGCTTATCTAAAGCTTCTAGGCGTTTTTGAACCTGCTCTTCTTTTTGATCAACTTTAGCTTGTAAATGACTCGTTAAAAATAGACATAAAATAAAAGTAGTGACAAAGCCTGCAAGACCTGCAAAAAATCGTTTTGTTTTCAAAATAAGCTCCATTATTGAGTTTTAGTTTAAAGAGTAAATTTTAATAAAAATTACTTAAAACTTCGTAAATAAATTTAAATTCTTAAAAATATGTTAAAATAGACTAAAAATTCCAAAAAGAAAGTTAATACAATGTGCCAAGAAAAACATACTCATACACATTCTCAAAAACATCTTAAAGCAGTTTGCAATCGTCTAAGTAGAACCATAGGGCATTTAAGTGCTATTAAAAGAATGGTTGAAAATGACAAAGACTGTAGTGAAATTTTAATCCAGCTTGCTGCCGTAAAAGCCGAAGTTAACAATACCGCAAAAGTAGTTTTAAAAGAACATTTAGCTCATTGTATGGTACATGCTATAGAAGAAAATGATATTCAAAGCATAGAAGAATTAAACAAGGCTATAGATATGTTTATGAAATAGTCTAAAATTAGTCATTTGTCCTATTATTTAAAAAATTTTACTCAATTAACTTGACATTATATGACTAAAGTTATATAATGTCAAGTATATAAACTAAATAAAGGATAAAACATGGCAAATATACAAGATTTTTTAACTGATAATATGCTTTCAAACCTTGAAAGTGCAGCATCTTTAGCTATACATTCTAAAAATACCGAAGTCGTATCTTTGCACCTTTTATGGGCTTTAAGCGTAGATAGTACAAGTATTTTAAATCAAATTTTAAATAAATTAAATATTTCTAAAGAAGCCTTAGAGCTTGAAATTAAAAGCAGAATTTCAAAACTTGCAACGAGTTCAAATGTAAGCCGTGAAAATATACGCTTTTCCAATGAACTTATAAATTCATTAGAAAATGCTAAAGGATTGATGAGTGCTAATGGAGATAGTTATTTAAGTGTGGATACTTGGCTTATAAGTGAAAGTCAAAAAAGTCCTATTAAAGAAATTTTGGCGCAATTTTTAGATTTAAGAGAATTTCAAAAAGAGCTTGAAAGTCTAAGAGCGGGACGAAAAATCGATAGCAAAACAAGCGATGAAACCTTAGACAGCTTAAATAAATTTGGTATAGATTTAACCTTAAAAGCAAGTGAGGGTAAACTTGATCCTGTTATAGGCAGAGAAGAAGAAATCGAACGTTTGATGCAAATTTTAATACGCAAAACCAAAAACAACCCTATACTTTTAGGTGAACCAGGCGTAGGAAAAACAGCTATAGTAGAAGCTTTAGCACAAAGAATTATCAAAAAAGATGTTCCAAAATCTTTACAAAATAAAAAAGTCATCGCTCTTGATATGAGTGCTTTAATTGCAGGTGCAAAATACAGAGGAGAATTTGAAGATAGATTAAAAGCTGTGGTTAATGAAGTGATAAAAAGTGAAAATATCATTCTTTTTATCGATGAAATTCACACTATAGTAGGTGCTGGAGCGAGTGAAGGCAGTATGGATGCGGCAAATATTTTAAAACCCGCTCTTGCAAGAGGTGAACTCCATACCATAGGCGCAACTACTTTAAAAGAATATCGTAAATATTTTGAAAAAGATGCAGCCTTGCAGCGCCGTTTTCAGCCTGTAAATGTAGGTGAGCCAAGTGTTAATGAGGCTTTGGCTATGTTAAGGGGTATAAAAGAAAAGCTTGAAATTCATCATAATGTAACTATAAATGATAGCGCTTTAGTAGCCGCAGCTAAACTTTCAAAGCGTTATATAGCAGATCGTTTTTTACCTGATAAAGCCATTGATTTAATCGATGAAGCTGCAGCTGAACTGAAAATGCAAATTGAAAGTGAACCAAGTTCTTTAAGAAAAGTACGCAAAGATATAGAAACTTTAGAAGTTGAAAATGAAGCTTTAAAAATGGAAAATGATGAGAAAAATCAAAAAAGACTCGATGAAATCACAAAAGAACTAGCTAATTTAAAAGAAAAACAAAATGCCCTAAATTCACAGTTTGAAAATGAAAAAAGTGTTTTTGATGATATAAGCACTAAGAAAAAAGAAATTGATCTACTTAAAAATGAAGCTTCTTTAGCTAAAGCTAGAGGTGAATTTCAAAAAGCAGCCGAGCTAGAATATGGAAAAATTCCAAGTCTTGAAAAAGAAGTAGAAATTTTAGAAGATAAATGGAAAAAAATGAGCGAAAATGGAGTTTTACTTAAAAATCAAGTAGATGAGGATTTGGTTGCTGGAATTTTAAGCAAATGGACAGGTATTAGCGTGCAAAAAATGCTAACCTCTGAAAAACAAAAATTCTTAGAAGTGGAAAAACATTTAAAAGAAAGTGTCATAGGACAAGATAAGGCCTTAAGTGCTTTAGCTAGAGCCATTAAACGCAACAAAGCAGGACTTAATGCGGACAATAAACCTATAGGAAGCTTTTTATTTTTAGGGCCAACAGGGGTAGGAAAAACACAATCAGCTAAAGCTTTGGCGAAATTTTTATTTGATGATGAAAAAGCAATGATTCGCTTTGATATGAGTGAATTTATGGAAAAACATAGTGTTTCAAGACTCTTAGGTGCGCCTCCAGGATACATAGGGCATGAAGAAGGTGGAGAGCTTACTGAAGCTGTACGAAGAAAACCTTATAGCGTGCTTTTGTTTGATGAAGTTGAAAAAGCACATAAAGATGTATTTAATGTGCTTTTAGGGATTTTAGATGATGGTAGAGCAACCGATAGCAAAGGTGTAACAGTGGATTTTAAAAATACCATTATCATTTTAACTTCTAATATCGCCTCAAGTGCTATTATGAATTTAAGTGGAAAAGAACAAGAAGATGCGGTAAAAAATGAGTTAAAAAATTTCTTTAAACCTGAGTTTTTAAACCGCTTAGATGATATTATCACCTTTAATCCACTTGGAAAAGATGAAGCTTATGAAATAGTCAAGCTTTTATTTAAAGATTTACAAATGAGCTTAGAAAACAAGGGGATAAAAGCAAGTTTAAGCGAAAATGCAGCCCTTTTAATCGCTAAAGATGGTTTTGATCCTGATTTTGGTGCTAGACCTTTAAGAAGAGCTATTTATGATCTTATAGAAGATAAATTAAGCGATATGATACTTGCTGATGAACTTCATGAAAATGATAGCATTATCATTGATGCAAAAGATGATGAAATAATCATCAAAAAAGCTTAATCATTTTGAAAGTAGAAAGGAACTACTTTCAAAATATAATCTCACTTTCATTAAATTTCATATTTACTTTTGGTAATGGTGATTTGGTGGTATAATAAGCACTTTCTCCTTTATAATTTCCACGATAAACTCCATTAGGAATGCTAAATTTTCTAGTTGTATCAGGGAATTTTTCTATATATTGAGTTAAAAATTCTCTAAACACAGGAGCAGCCGTTCTAGCGCCACCTTCTGTATAACGCATAGGCTTGTTGTTATCATTTCCATACCAAATGATTGCTTCTATTTCAGGCGTAAGTCCACAAAACCAAGCATCAACACTTTTATTCGTTGTTCCTGTTTTTCCTGCTATTTCTATATCTTTTACTCTTGCATTACGCCCTGTGCCTTTTTCAACAACATTTCTCATCATATCTAAAACCAGAAAACTTTGCGCTTCATCGCTGACTTTACGCTCATTTGAGTTAAATTCCATGATGGTTTTACCGGTTTTATCCTGAACTTGTCTGATAATTTGAGGATCTTTAATTATACCATAGTTCCCAAACATGGTATAAAATTTCGAATACTCCAAAGGAGAAATACCAAAACTTCCCAATACGATTGATAAATTAGGCGGTATATCTTTAAATCCAAATTCCATTAGTTTAGAGTAAAGAACATCAAGCCCCATATCAAGTGCGAGATTAATGGTAGCTAAATTTCTTGATCTTGTTAAAGCTTCTTTTAAGGTAATTAAACCTAAAAATTTACCCCCTTCATTTTTAGGTTTCCAATCCTCATTATTACCCGCTCCACCTTCAAAAATTCTAGAAATATCAGCAATTTCACTCATAGGCGAATATCCTAAATTAATCGCCACTTGATACACAAAAGGTTTAAAAGAGCTTCCAGGTTGACGCATACTTTGAGTAGCGCGGTTATAATTACTTTTTTCATAATCAACCCCACCTACCAAAGCTAAAACATCACCACTTTGATGATTTACCACGACCATGGCTCCGTTTAAAGTGCTTAAATTTGCATCTTTATCGCGTTTTACTATCTCATCATAACCAAATTTCAAAGCATTCTGCGCCATATTTTGAACATCTAAGTCTATATTTAAAATGATTTTATATCCACCTGTTTTTAAGTCTTTGATATTAGGGCTTAATTGTTTAATCACTTCATCTACGACATAAGGAGCAGTATTTTGAGTAAGCGTATCATCATAAACTTGCGGAATTTCTTTGATGGCCGTATCATAATCTGCTTTTGAAATCCAACCTAGATTATACATTCTTGAAATAACATTATTTGCTCTTGAAATGGAAAGATCTAAATGCTTTGTAGGATCATAACTGCTAGGTGCTTTTGGCATACCTACTAGCATAGCAATCTCTTTAAGGCTTAATTCATTTAAATTTTTATGAAAATACCCCAAAGCTGCGGTTTTTACTCCATAATACCCATGTCCAAAAAAGATAAAATTTAAATATCTTTCTAAAATTTGCTCTTTAGTTAAAATGGTTTCCATTTTATAAGCAAGCAAAGCTTCGCGAATTTTACGCGTAATAGTTCTTTCAGGGGTTAATTCCGTATTTTTAATAAATTGCTGGGTAAGAGTGGAAGCTCCTTCCATGGTTTTTCCACCGCTTTTTATGATTTTTACAGCAGCTCTAAAAATGGCATCGATATTAACTCCATTATGTTCAAAAAAGCTTGTATCTTCTATAGCAACCAAAGCTTCTATAAGGCGTGGAGGAAGCTCTTCATAAGGAGCGTAAAAACGATGTTGTTCAAAAATATTAGCCACGAGCTTGCCATTTCTATCGTAAATTTGTGTTGTAAGAGGAGGTTTGTATTCTTTAAAAGTATAACCCTCAGTATCAGCACTTGTGAAAAGATAAGCCACATAAATAAATCCAGCTATAAACAAAAGAGTAAAAAATGAAAAAATATATTTTAATATTTTCATAAATAAGCCTTTAAAGTTTGGATATCAAGCCCTAAAGCAGTGCTTAGATTTCCTACTTGTTGGGTGATGAAATTTTGATGAAAACCCTCACACATAATACAACCCGCCTTGCCTTTATAAAGATCATTTTCTACATAATCTCTTAAAGCATTTTCATCAAAATTTTTAAAATAAAGCGTAGTTTTTGAAAGAGAAAAAACTCTTTTTTCAGGTTTTACAAGCAAAAAAGCCGATAAAATACTTGCATACTTGCCATTTTGCAAGGCAAGCATTTCATAGGCTTCTTTTTTATCCTTTGCTTTGGTAAGAATTTTTTCATCTATACAAACTATACTATCTGCAAAAAGTAAATTTTGGTTTTGAAAATCTTTGCCTAAAGCACTTAAAAATTGTTTTTCTTTTTCAAGAACTATTTTTTGAACATATAAAAAAGGTGAAATATTTTTATTTAAATTTTCATCATAATCAAAACTAACTTGCCTAAAATCAATCTTTGCGGTTTTAAGCAAGTTAACCCTTGAAATGGAACTTGAAGCAAGAATTAACATTAAAGTGCTTTTTCTATCGTTTCTAAGCTTTGTTTTAAAGCTTCATCAATTTTGTTTAAATCTTTTCCACCTGCAGTAGCAAAATCATCTCTTCCGCCACCATTTCCACCTAAAATTTGCGCCGCTTCTTTAACTAAAGCTCCTGCTTTTAAAGGCGCATCTTTAACACCAGCTGCTAAAGTGATTTTTTCATCTTTTACTTGGATAAGTAAAATCACCGCTTTAGCAAATTTGTTTTTAAAATCATCAATCATAGCTTTAATATCGCCATTATCTATACGCTTTACGCAAATTTCAACACCTTGGATATTTTTAGAATCAAGCTCGGTTTTACTTGAGTTTTTAAGCTCATTTTTTAAACTTAAAATTTCATTTTTAAGTTTCTTAATCCCGCTTAAAATATCATTATTTTTAAGCTCATTTTTTGCTTTAGAAAGTTCTTCAAGTTGATTTTTTACAAATTCTAAAGCCGCTTTAGAAACCACAGCTTCAATGCGTCTAACTCCAGCACTCACACCACTTTCTTTAACTATGTAAAAACTTCCTATTTGAGCAGTATTTTTAACATGAGTTCCTCCGCAAAGTTCCTTGCTTTCACCTAGAGTTAAAACACGCACATTGCCTTGATATTTTTCATTAAACAATGCTATGGCACCGCTTTTTTTAGCTTCTTCTAAAGGCATATTTTCTAATATAGCTTCACTTGAGTTTATAATCATTTCATTCACTCTTTTTTCAATGCTTTCTAGCTCTTCTTTGCTTAAAGCTTTATGATGAGTAAAATCAAATCTTAGTTTATTGCTTTCAACCAAAGATCCTGCTTGGCTTACATGAGAACCTAAAATTTCTCTTAAAGCATGGTGCAAAAGATGAGTAGCTGAGTGGTGGCGTGCGATTTGCTCTCTTTTTTCTGTATCGATTTTTGCATGAACCGTATCGCCAACTTTTAGTTCTTCACCTGCTTTTACAAAGCTAAGATTGAGATTAAAAAACTTTTGCGTATCTAAAACTTCACACTTAGCTATAAACCCACTATCAGCACTTTGCCCCCCACTTGTCGCATAAAAAGGTGTGTTTTCAAGCATCACCCAACCCGCATCTTTAAGGGTAGAAACTTCTTTAAAATCTTCATCTAAAAGGGCTAAAATTTTACTTTCGCATTCTGCTTTTTCATAACCTATGAAATGATTTTCTCCAAATTTTTCAAGCAAGTTTTTAAAATCTCCGCTTGCAGTTTTATCTCCACTTCCTTTCCAAGAAGCCTTAGCGCGTGCTTTTTGCTCATTCATTAAAAGTTCAAATTTTTCTTCATCAACTTTGAGGTTTTTTTCCCTTAGCATATCAGCCGTTAAATCAAGCGGAAAACCATAAGTATCATAAAGCTTAAAGGCTACTTCTCCGCTAAAAATTTCTTTGGTGTTTTTAAGCTCTTCATTAAAAATTTCAATTCCATTTTCTATAGTGCTTAAAAATCTTTCCTCTTCAAGGCGAATTTGTTCTTTTATAAAGTCTTTTTTCTCATTAAGATAGGTATAATGTCCACCCATTAAATCGCATACAACATCAACTAGTTTATACATAAAAGCTTGTTTAAAACCTAGCAAATATCCATGCCTTAAAGCACGACGCAAAATACGACGCAAAACATAGCCTCTGCCTTCTTTGTCAAAACTTACCCCTTGCGCAAGTAAAAATACACTTGATCTTATATGATCGGCTATTACTCTAAAACTTGCTCCACTTTCATAAACATAAGTTTTATTACAAAGTTTTGAAATTTCATTGATGATTGGCATAAAAAGCGAGCTATCAAAATTGCTAAATTTACCTTCTTTAATCGCTGTTACCCTTTCAAGCCCCATTCCTGTATCAATACTTGGCTTTGGCAGTGGGCTAAGCACTCCATCAGCGCTTCTTTCGTATTGCATAAAAACAAGATTCCAGATTTCTAAAAATCTATCTCCATCTCCACCCATATAATCTTCGCTTGAGTTAAAATGCTCTTGTCCTTGGTCATAAAAAATCTCACTACAAGGACCACAAGGACCAGTATCGCCCATTTGCCAGAAATTATCTTTATCACCAAATTTGTAAATTCTTTCTTTTTGGATGTGTTTTTGCCATAGATTAAAAGCTTCATCATCGTTTTCATGCACGGTTACATAAAGTCTGTCTTTAGGTAGTTTTAAAACTTCAGTTACAAATTCCCAAGCATAAGCTATGGCTTGTTCTTTAAAATAATCTCCAAAGCTAAAATTTCCAAGCATTTCAAAAAAAGTATGATGGCGTGCGGTATATCCTACATTATCTAAGTCATTGTGTTTTCCACCCGCTCTTATACAAGTTTGACAGCTTGTTTTGCGTGGAGGGTTTGGGCGTGGAATTTCTCCTGTAAATATACTTTTAAAAGGCACCATACCCGCATTAGTAAAAAGTAAAGTTGCATCATCAGGAACTAAAGGACTTGACGGGGTTATCTCATGTCCTTTTGATGCAAAAAAATCCAAATAAGCTTTTCTAATATCCATGAATTTTCCTAAAGAAATTTTTATAAAAACATATCATACCAAAATTACTTTAAATTAAGTAAAACTAAAATACAATAAACATTTTTATTTAATTTTATTTCTCTAAGGTTTTTTATGAATTTTATCAATCTTCAAGCCCAATATCTCGCATACAAAGATGAAATCAATACTGAAATTGAAAGTGTTTTATCAAGCTCTTCTTTTATAGGCGGTGCAAAGCTTAACGAATTTGAGCAAAATTTATCTCATTTTTTAGGTGTTAAACACGCTATAGGTTGTTCAAGTGGAACCAGTGCTTTATATCTTGCCTTAAGAGCCTTAGATATTGGCAAAGATGATGAAGTTATAGTGCCTAGTTTTACTTTCATAGCAACAGCTGAAGTTGTGGCCTTAACAGGCGCAAAACCTGTTTTTGTAGATATAAATTTATCAAATTACAATCTTGATTTTGAAGCAGTGCAAAAAGCAATAACCCCAAAAACTAAAGCTGTTATAGCAGTAAGTATGTTTGGACAAATGAGTGATTTAAGGGCTTTAGAAGAAATTTTAAAAGATAAAAATATCACTTTGATCGAAGATGGTGCACAAAGTTTTGGCGCAAGTTTCAAAGGAGAAAAATCCTGCTCTATAGCTAAAATTTCATGCACAAGCTTTTTTCCTTCAAAACCTTTGGGAGCTTATGGCGATGGTGGGGCTATTTTTTGCCATGATGATGAAATTGCTAAAAAAATAAGAATTTTACTCAATCACGGACAAACTCAGCGTTATAAACATGAATTTATAGGTATAAATGGACGCCTTGACACCTTGCAAGCGGCGATTTTAAATGTTAAGTTAAAATACCTAGAAAAAGAATTAGACAAAAGACAAAAATTAGCACAAACTTATAATGCAAATTTAAAAAACTGCCAAATTCCACAAATTGATCCAAATGCTTTTAGCGCTTATGCGCAATACAGCGTTTTAGTTGAAGATAGAGCTAGTGTATTGCAAAAATTCGAAAAAACTAATATACCTTATGCTATACACTATCCAACCCCTTTGCATAAACAACCTTGCTTTAGTGAGTTTTCAAATTTAGAACTTAAAAATTCAGAATATGCAAGCAAACACATCTTATCTTTGCCTTTTTCACCTTTTTTAAGTGAAGAAGAGCAAGAGCAAGTTATTTGTATTTTTAAAGATTAATTCCATGAAAATAGGTATCATAGGCCTTGGAAAAATGGGGCAAAACCACTTAAATGAACTTAGTAAAAATTCTCATTTTAAACTTAATGCACTTTTTGATCTTTGCAAAAATCCAAATCTAAATATTTTTGATGATATTTTTTATGATGATTTGGATAAATTTTTAAATCAAAATAATGATATTATCATCATAGCAACACCTACAAATTCACATTTAGCAATAGCAAAAAAAATTTTTAAACAATGCAAATGCGTTTTAATCGAAAAGCCTTTAGCTCTAAATTTAAAAGAAATAGACGAAATTTCAAATTTAGCTAAAGAATACAGCGTAAAAGTAGGCGTAGGTTTTTGTGAAAGATTTAATCCTGCGGTTTTAGCCCTAAAAAAAGAGCTTGAAAATGAAGAAATTATCAGCATTAACATACAAAGATTTTCACCCTACCCGCAAAGAATCGGCGATGTAGGAATTTTGCAAGATTTGGCTGTGCATGATCTTGATTTGCTTTGTTTTTTAAGCAAACAAGAAATAACAAAAACCAATTTGCTTAAAAAATACACCCAAGATCAAACAAGAGAAAGTGAAAGCATTATTCTATGTGAGCTTGAAAAATGTATTGCTAGCATACATCAAAGTTGGAATAGCACACAAAAACTAAGAAAAATTCATCTTATTACTAAAAATCATTTTTATGAAGCCAATTTAAATGATTTTTCTTTATTAAAAGATGGAAATTTTATAGAACTTACTCAACAAAGTCCACTTTTTTCAGAACACGAAGCTTTGTTAAAACTTATCGATAATCAACCCAATCATCTAGCCAGTACGAGCGATGCTTACAAAGTTCAAGAAATTTTAGAAAGGTTTGCGTGAAATTAGTTTTATTTTTAAATATGGGCGGAGCTACAAATTTACAAGATTGTGAAGTTTTTTTAAAAAATATGTTTAATGATCCTTATATTTTAGGAATCAAAAATCGATTTTTAAGAAAATTTGTAGCATGGATCATAACAAAGGCTCGCGTTAAAGCCATGCAAGAAAACTATAGAAAAATGGGTGGAAAATCCCCTTTAAACGAACTTACTCAAAGCCTGTGTAATAAACTTAATTTAAAACAAGATGAATTTAAATTTGATTTTGTAAATCTTTATGTGCCTCCTTTTGCCACAGAAATTTTGCAAAAATACACTTTAAATGAAAATGATGAAATTATTCTTTTTCCACTTTATCCGCACCATTCTTGCACCACAGTAACTTCATCTTTAGAAGTTCTGCAAAATGAAATTTCAAAGCAAAAAATTCAAGCAAAAGTAAAAACTATAGATATTTTTTACAAAAATGAGCTTTATAATGAGATGATAGTTTCGCACATTTTGGATAAAAAAAGTAAATTTGATGCCAAAATTTTGATTTTTTCAGCGCATTCTTTACCACAAAGCATTATTGATAAGGGTGATTTATACGAAAAGCATGTAAATAATCATGTAGAAATTTTAAAAGAAAAATTAAAAGATCATTTTGATGAATTTATTTTAGCTTATCAGTCCAAACTAGGCCCTGTAAAATGGCTTGAACCAAATACAAGCGATATTTTGGCAAATTTAAACGATAAAGCTTTGATTTATCCTATTTCTTTTTGCATTGATTGTTCTGAAACGATTTTTGAACTAGGTATGGAGTATAAACATTTAGCAAAATGTGATTATGATTTAATAAGTTGTCCTAATGATAGTGATGAATTTATGGAATTTATTTTAAAATATTTATCTGATCTTAACCAAGAATGAATTTGAGACCCTTGTCTATCATTTTTTTAAAGATTAACAAGGACTTTTTGGTAAAAATTTAGTTGACTAAGCCAAAGTATAAGCTTTTTCTCCGCGCAAACTCACATCTAAGCCTTTTTGTTCTACTTCTTCTTTCGCTCTTAAGTCTACAAAATAAGAAATGATCTTAAAAATAATAAAGCTTATGAGAGCTGAAAAACATACAAATCATAATAGCAAGAATTTGCTCTTTTAAAAGCTCTAAACTTCCACTGATAAAAAATCTCGCCAAGCGCATTTTAAGCAATCACATTAGGATTTACTTTAGCACTTGCAAAAAGCCCTGTAGCAATTCCTCCCCAAACACCTCCGATTCCGTGTAAAGAAAAAGTATCTAAAGAATCATCCCATTTGAGTTTGTATTTAATAAAACTCAAACCAAAATAACAAAATACAGAAAGACAAAGCTCCTATAACAAGAGAAGCATAAATATCTACATAACCGCAAGCTGGAGTAATCCCTACAAGCCCGCTAAGTCCACCTAAAATAGTTGGTTTTTTCATGGATGAGCCACTCAAGCACTACCTAAGATAAAAAGCCACAAGCTGCTGATATAATACTTAACTATAAAAGCATTGATAGTATTACCATTCATTTCACCAACGCTTCCAGCATTAAAACCCAGCCATCCTATAAAAAGCAAAATCGCACCTAAGAAAGCATAAGAATAGAATGCGCGTTTTTATCCTCATCATCGCTTTTTCCAGCACCCACCATCAAAGCTCCTACAAGTCCAGCAACCCCAGAGCCAATATGCACAACACCATCCCCAGTAAAATCAAGACTTCCTCTTTTAAGCAAAAACCCCTCGCTACTCCGAATCATATGCACTAACACATCATAAAATAAAGTACTCCAAAAAAGCAAAAATATCACCAAAACACCCAGTTTAATTCTTCCTACCAAAGAGCCTGTTATGATGTCAGATGCAATAAGTGCAAACATCATTTAAAAAATCACAAAAAGAATATTTAGAACACCTGAAGCATTGTATCCGCTAATACCCTCTAAGAGAAAATTCTCGAAATTTCCTACAAGCCAAAGTCCTTCATCTTTACCAAAAGAAAGGCTAAATCCAAGCACTACCCATTGTAAAGCAATGACACTAAAAACAATAAAGCAATTCATTATGGTATTGAATGTATTTTTACTTCTTACCATACCCAAATAAAACATTGCTAAAGCTGGAGTCATAAGCAAAACTAGCAGAGTACACAATACAATAAAACTTGAATTTACCGCATTCGCTTACCTACCCTTTCTTACAAAATATAATTACAAGATAATTATATTTAAAATGATTTAAAAAATATAAATTTAAGAAATATTTTATATATTTTTTTATAAAAGTTTATTTTTTTATTTTAAATTACTATAAATAGGGATTTAAAAAATATTTTACTTCTCTATGATTCAAATTTACTAGCATTAAAATACAAATTTGGGCCAAGCTAAAAAACAACAAAGATAAAAAAGGATTATTGTAAGATGATGAAGAAAAAATTTGATTATTTAATAAAATTATCTAATATTAAAAAAGTAATTGCGCTTTAAAATGATCTAAAAGCTCTTCTTGAGCTTTTAAAATATCATCGGTATTTAACTCAAAATCAATCTTGTCTGGTTTTTTATAAGTTTTATCATAATACTCCAAAAGCATAACAATAAGCTTTTGCCATTCTTTTTTCTCATAACTTTGAAGCAATTCTTGGCGTAAATTTAAGCTGATATAAGGGCTGATTTTTTGCACACATTGTTGAAATTTTAAAGGAGTCATTTTTTCTTGATAAATTTTTTGTATTCTTTTAACGCGATTTTCCAAAGAACAAAAACAATAAATTTTAAAAGCCTTTTGCATTTTTTCATAAAATTTCAAAGGTAAGATGATATCCCCTATTTTGCGACTTTCACTTTCTATGAAAGCAAAATTTTCTAAATTTTGCATATTGTGAAAAAGTTCTGCTTCAAAAGCTTTTTGCGTAGGTTGTTTTCCTAAAATATCACCAAAAGATGAGCCTAAATGATTTGCCATTTTTTCTAAATTTATAGCTTGTGGGAGTTGTTCTAAAAGCTCTGTTTTTCCACAGCCTGTATTGCCGCAAAGAGCAAAAAAATCAAAATTTATTTCATTTTCAAAATAACGCGTTACAAAAGTTCTATAAGCTTTAAAGCCACCTTTTAAACGCACCACTCTAAAACCAAGCTCACTTAAAATCACTGCGATAGATTTTGAACGCAAACCCCCACGAGAACAATAAATCCCCACCTTTTCTCCTATGCGAAAATTTTGAGTGATTTCTAATATATGTTTAGCGGTATTTTGACAAATATAACTCGCACCCCTAGCCTTGGCTAAAGCTTGATTTTTCTTATAAATCGTTCCTATTTCCTGATATTCTTCATCATTGAGTGCATAAAAATTTAAAGCTCCTATCAAATGAGAATGCAAAAATTCTCTAGGGCTTCTTGCATCGATTAAAAGAGAGAAATTTTCTTTTTGAAATTCTGTAAATTCAACTTCACTGAGCATTTTTAAAAGCCAAAACAAGTTTTTGATAAACTTGCTCGATATTAGTGCCACAAACCCTAGTTTCTCCTATGGTTGTGATAAAATTTGTATCTCCTGCCCAGCGTGGCACTAGATGATAATGACAGTGAAAAGCTATGCCAGCTCCTGCATCTTTGCTTAAATTCATACCGATATTCACCCCATTTGCATGAATTTGCTCTTTTAAAATTTTCACTCCCAAACGCACAAAATGGCTCATTTCTTGCCAAATTTCATCGCTTAAATTTTCTATATGCTCTTCATGTACATAAGGAATCACCATAAAATGCCCCGCAGAATAAGGATAGCGGTTCATCACTCCAAAACAATGCTTTGCTCTAAAAATCACACCTAATTCTTTATCACTTTTGATCTTATTAGTACAATCACAAAATGGACAAACAGTTTTTTCTTTTTCAAAATACTCACTCCGCCATGGTGCATACAAATATTGCATTTTCCCTCCTTAAAGCAAAGCTTTTAAAGCCTTTCCTTCATCTTCCTCACGCATAAAATATTCGCCGATTAAAAAAGCATCAACGCCTAAATTTTGTAAATGCTCTAAAAATTCTTTATTTTCTAAACCACTTTCTGCGATGATGATTTTTGAATTTGGGATTTGTGGGATAAGTTTTTCGCACAAACTCATATCCATAGTAAAATCCTCTAAATTACGATGATTGATACCGATAATATCCGCTCCAGCAAAAATAGCCTTACTCAAATCCTCTTTATCATGAATTTCAACCAAAGCCTCAAGACCTAAATGTCTTGCAAACTCAAGCAGTTTTTTAAGCTCTTTCATGCTTAGCATTTTAGCGATTAACAATACAAAATCTGCCCCATAAACCAAAGCTTCTAAAATTTGATACTCATCAAAGATAAAATCTTTTCTAAGTAAAGGAATTTGTGTATAACGGCGTATAAGACTTAAGTATTCTAAAGAACCTTTAAAAAAATGTGGCTCAGTCAAAACAGAAATCGCCGCAGCTTTGTTCTTCTCATAATTTAAAGCGATACTCAAAGGATCAAAGTTTTCTCTAATGACTCCCTTGCTAGGACTTGCTTTTTTTACTTCTGCTATGATTTTAACTTCTTTTTCTACTCTTTTTAAAGCTTTAATCACATCTTTTGGAAAGAAAGGATTTGAAGCTAAAGAACGCCCTAACATATCATAAGGAAGTTTTAGTTTGCGTTCTTTTAAATCTTCTTTTGTTTTTTCAAAAATTTTATCCAATATCATGGTTTTACACACGCCTTTATCGCTTTTATATGAGCTTTACTCTCATCAGAATTTGCAAATTCTTTATCATCTAATGTTTGTTTTAAAATTTCCCATGCTTGCTTACAATTGCCTAGTTTATAATACCCCCAAGCTAAAGAATCTAAATAATACAAATTCTGTGGATCTTTTTCTAAGGCAAGTTTCACAAGCTCTATACCTTTTTTAACATCTAAATCATAATCTATAAGCAAATATCCATAGTAGTTTAAATACAAAGCATTGCTATCTTTATCGATAGCCTGTTCGAATTTTTCTTTTACAGAATCAATTACTTTTGGAGTGATTTTTTTAGCTTCATTTGCAGCTTCAAATTCAAAAACTGCCGCTCGTAGAAGATATTCTTTATTTTTTGTTTTATGATAAAGAGCTAAACTCATTTTTTTAGCATCATCAAAGCGTTTTAAATTCTGATACAAAGCAAGTTTAATATCATCATCTAAATCATACTTCAAAGAAATTTTTAAAGCTTCTTCTGTTTTGCCTTGAGAATTTAAAAGCTCAACCAAAGCCAATGCAAAACTTTTATTTTTGGTAAGTTGATAAAGCTCTTTATATATACTTTTTAAAGCTTCGATATTTTTTTCATCAAAATAAATTTTAGCAAGCAAGACGCAAGTTTTGAGAGTGCAACCATTGGTTTTTCTTGAAAATTCTAAAACATTTTTAATATTTAAAGTATCATTTAAAATCGCATAAATTCCTATGAGTTTAAATAAAATTTCTTCGTTTTGCACTTGATTATAAGCAGATCTATAGTACTTTGTGGCATTTTTTAAATCATTTTTTTTAACCAAAATATCTCCGTAAAGCTCTAAATTTCTAGGATCACTATCCTTTTTTGTTAAAAGCTCTTTCATAAGTTTTTGAGCATTATTGATATCATTTGAATTTAAAGCATAAAGAGCACTAAGTCGCTTAAGATTGTCATTTTGATTTAAATAAGGCTTTGCTAGATTATTTAACTCTGCTTGCTTGTCAAGATTGTTTGCCAAAGTAAGTAAAAATGCATTTTCTAAAAAATTAGCATTATTATAATCTTGATAAAGACTTAAAAATTCATCTCTGGCTTCTTTGTATTGTTTATAATACTCATAATTATAAGCCTTCACAACCCTTAAATCAAAATCATTGCTTTTATATTTTGTATAATCAGGATAAACAACATTGATTTTTGAACTTCCACAAGCTGCCAAAAAAAAGGCTACTAAGACAAATAACAAATACCTATACATTCTTTTTCTAATTCCTTTTGATGTGTTTTAAAATATTCCCAAAATGGAAAAGTTCTGCATTGTTTTGGACGAAAATCGTAGATACTGCAATTTCTTTTTTGAGTATCAAAAAAAATGCAAGCAAAGCCATCTTCAAATTCGACTTCCTTAAAACTCATTTTAAAGCCCACTTTTCTCAAGTATTTTTCAGCAAATTCTTTGCTTTCTAAATTTAAATGCTTTCTTAATGCTTCTAATTCTTCCATGCTCGCAAAAATATTGCCACTTTCTCCAGTGCAACACTTTCCACCGCATTTCTCACAAGCATTTTCATCAAAAGCATAAGAAAAATTTTTATCAAATATCATAACTTTTTAACCTAAATCTTAAGTGAATTTCTTGCATTTGTTTGCTTAAAATTTCATTTTCATATACAAAAAAAGGAGGTAAAATCTCACAAGGCGATTTTGAACCTTTTTTTACCTGTATCAAAACAAGTCTTGCTTTTTTATTTTGATGTGTATGTACAAAGCAAAGCTTTGTTATTTTTATTTTCATATCTTTTAAAATAAAACAAATTTCATCTAAAGCTAAAGCTTCATAGCAAAAATACAAAGTACCATTTGGCTTAAGCATAGAATTTGCTTTAGTTAAAAAGCTATGCAAGGGTAAAAATTCCTGAAATTTACTTATAGCTTTATGCTGATCTTCACTCTTGTAAGCTCCTTGTCTATAAAATGGAGGATTGCAAACTATGAAGTCAAATTTTTTTATGCTTTGAAATTGATTGAAATCATCATGAAAAATATCGCCTTGTATTTGGTTGGATTTTAAATTTTTTTCAATCAATTTTATATTTTCTTTTTGAATATCAATCAAAGATAAACTTAAATTTGCAATATTTTTTTTAAGTAAAATACCTATGATACCACAGCCTGCACCTACATCAAAAACAGCGCCTTTAATTCCTTGTTTTAAAATAAAATCAGCTAAAATTAAAGAATCACTATTGTAACGATACCCTTGTGATAATTGTGCTAGCGTAATCAAATCTGACATATATTTTAATGCGTTGGAATTTTAATGCGTTTTGGAGGTTGTTCTTTAAATATATTTTGTTCTTTTGTTATATTATTATCTTCTTTAAAATTTACTGGGCTTTGTGCTGTCAAAAAAGAAATTACAAAAGTTATAAAAAAAGCAATTTTTATCATAATAACACCTCATAAAATGGTGTCCACGGCGAACACCTAACAATAACTATAAAATACCATAAAATATAAATTTTAAATATTTCAAATTTAATTTGGCTACAAAATGGCTACAAAAATTAAAATATAAAAATAGGTTTTTCTTTCTTTTCTATTTTTTCATTTAATATATCTGCAGTTTCAAAATTATACCATAAAGTTGGATTAATTGCATCTTTTGCTAATTCTTCAGCTTCACTTCCATTTCCACCTTCATTATCAGAATCATCGCTTTGCTCATTTATCATATCAGGAGTTTCTGCTGTAATGCTTTGAACAACATCAAAAATCTTACTAGCTCCGCTTAGTAAATTTCCAACAATATTTAAAGTTGATTCAAAAGTTGTCATTTCTTGTGCTGCTTGTGCTGTATTTTTTGTAAAATCTGCAGCTAAATTCCAATTATTAGCACCCCAAGCACCTAAAAAATTAACCAAACCCCAAACAGCATTAAGAATTGAAAATAATTTATTTCCAGTAAGTGAACCCACGACTAAACCTAAGCTAATTCCTAGTGTGATACCCGCAGCTACATTCTCACTCACTCCTATCAATGTTCCTAGCCATGCACCTTGTCCGCCAATCCACCAAGTAGCTACAGCCAAAATAATAGTAACAATAGGTGCCAAAAAGCTTAAAATTCCTTTGCTTGATTTTTCGTATACATAAAGATAATAAAAACTATCCCATAATGCAAACCATCTATCTCTACGCCCATAAGGTAAATTTGAACTTTTTCTATATAACGGATATACGCTTGGCGTAACACTTGTATCTTTTTTTCCAAAGCTTTGATTATTGAGGTAAGAATAAGCAACATAAGGCTCTTCATAACAAACTAAATTAAACCCATTATAAAAACATAAAGGAGTTGCATATTTGCATTTATAATTTTCTTTTATTGAGTTAAATACTTCAAAAAAAGATATCTTTTTGCTTGTTAAAGTATAATATATTTTACTCGGATCACTCTCTCTAGTTTTTTGTGCTTTCTCATATACATTATAGACTATTTCTACTTTTTCGATTCTAAATATATTTTTATTTAATTCTTTAAAATCATTATAAAATTTTTCAACATCAATGCATAATTTTTTATAAGGTTTTCCAAAAGTTGGTTTAAATTCAACATTTTCTACTTTAATTTCTGGTATTTTAATATCATCAATACTAGGATATATCCATTCATTATTTTTTTGGATGGTTTGAGAAAAAATAACTACTTCTATATCATTTATAAGCATTTCATAATTTATATTTTCCAATGCCTTATTTAATATATCTTTGAAATTTATTTTTTCATCAATATAAAAAAATCCTTTTCCATTATATTTCCAAGCTTTTTCTTTTTCAAATAAAAGGGCTAAATTATTTGGAAAACCATAATAATACTGCATACTTCCTAAATTATAATTAGTTCTTATTTCGCAAATATCATGATATATTCCATTTTCACTACTAGGATCTCCCTGATAAGGTTTGTATGGATCTTGCCCTACGAAAAATTGGTTAAGTCCTAAATCATTATAGTTTTCCTTATTATAAGGTGCAGTGCTAGAACTTTTAATGTTATATTTTTTCACTATATACGAATTTTTAAATAGCGGATGGTTTATATTTTGAATTTGACTTCTACCTTTTCTTACAAGTTGTTTATGTAAAAGCTCAACATATTTATTTACCCCTATCATAGCATAGGTAAACCATTGTTTATATACTTCTTGTGTATCTAATTCTCCTATGTTTGATGGATAAGCAGGCTTAAGAGTATAATTTCTCATAAGCCTTTTTTCATCTATAAGCATTATGAAGACTTTTCTATATTTTCTATCTTTTCTTTAACAAGCTTCATAATTTCTTGTGGTATATCAAGACCACCGGTACAATATCCAAATTGAACACTCTGTGTAACTTTTGCAGCTTCTATTCTTAAATTATCATCTATCTGTGAAGTTTGTCTAGCTATTAATGCAGGTTTTGCTTTTTCTGTTTCTGTTTGAGCTCTTAAAAGTAAAGCTTTTTCAGCGTTAAGCTCGTTTTCATCGCCTTGTAAAATCATGGATAAAGCTGTATTTTGACTTTGAGCCACTATGGTTTGTCCAACACTTACCAACGCTTGTGCCAAGCTTTGAAATTGTTGGTCATTTCTTATAACATTATCGTTTCCAAATTGTTCTAAAAGCTTTTTAAATTCTCCAAATGGAGATTTTTCTGCTAAACTCATTTCTAAAATTTGCGGATAAATTTCTTTAAATGCTTCAAGTCTTTTGTTGTAATCAACATTTGTATTACTCATTATTTAGCTCCTTTATTTTGCTTATCTGAATTTCACACTGTTTGTATTTGTAAAAAAGCATAGAATAAGCATTTAAAATATCTAGTTCATTTTTTGCCTTTGGCTTTTCAAGGGGGCTTAGTGTTAATAACTCTTGCGGAATTCTTACTTTTTGAATTTCGATTTTGGTTACTACTTGTTGAGTTTGCATCCCACAACCTATCAACGACATCGTTAAAAAGCTTGGTAATATTATTTTCATTGCTTTTATAAATGTATTCTTTAACATATTGCACCCTTTCTTGTACTTGATTTTTTTGATTGTTTGCTTCATTTAAAGCCTTTAATTCTGTTTTATGAATTTGATTTAATTCTTTTAATTTTTCTTGATTATTTTCATTGACTTTTAAAGCCAAAGCTAAATCACTTTGACTTTTTTCTAATTTGGCCTTTGTGCTATCAAGTCTTAGATAAAAATATCCTGCTAAGATTGCCATTAATACTAAAGCGATATAAAGCTTTTTATCTCCTAGGATATATGAAAATATAGAACTCATGCTAACTCATTTGTTATTTCTAATTTAATGTCTTCAAGATTTTTACCATACATCAAATCATAAAATTCTTTACAAGCTTGTCTGCTTTGACCGACACTTTCATTATTATTATCTTTAGTAAGCCCCAGCAAGATACAACCTTTTGTGTCTTTGTCAGTGTTTCCCCAGTGTATTAAAATTGCACGACTTGCTGGAACTTCATCATTATAAACATTTATCATTGTATCATCATCTTTTTTTGTAATGCTTCTTAAAGTATTTTCAAATCGTGAAGGTGTGTGTCTTCTTAAATTATAATTTCCTTCAGGTATTCTTAAATCTTTGCCACTTTCTAAACCTTCTTTGTCTTCTTCCAAACAAAAACATTCAAAAAGAATTTTTTCTTTATCATCTAAAACCTTAAATTTACCAATAACACAAGTTTTACCTGTGTATCTTCTATTAATTGTTATTTTCATTTTATTCCTTTCAAAAAACATTTAACCACATGGAATGTATTGCACGCATGATAAAAAATAAAAGTCTTTACTTTAGAACAACCAAGCTCACTCATAGCTTCTTTTAAAACTTTATCTGCTAGCTTATAATCATCTTTTGAATATGCTTTTTGGCATAAATAATCATGCACAATTGCTGCACTAAAATACTCACTTTTATATGGAGGATAAATACTCCAAAAAATGCGTGGCACTGAAGCACCATCACTAATAAAGCCTTTTGGTACGATAAAATTTAAACCACACAAACTAACTTCAAATTCTTTTACAACTTCAAATCTATCTTTGCCAAAAGGTTTAACTATAACCCTTTTAAGTGTTTTTCTTATCATCTTGCCTACTCTTTTCTTCTTCTTTTATATAAGTATTTGTTTTTAAAAAACCACTTGAAAAATTCTTTATTTTCTCAACTGCAATATTGTAAATATCTACTTCAGCTATTGCTTTTCTTGTTTTTATAGATTGGATGTTAATCATCACAGAAAGGATTTCTCCTAAAATCAAAAAGCTAAAACTATAATCTACAAAATAATATAAAGCATTTATTTGCTTTGCACCCAAAGCAAACATAAAAGGCATTCCTAGCATTAAAAACTTTGACAAAAGATCAGAAAAGGTATAAGCCTTAACACTTTCATTTAAGGCTAAAGTTCTGCAAAAACCTACTATTGCTGAAAATATAAAAATAATAAACAAAGTAAAAGCTTGAGCTTCCTTAATGCCAGTATATGCTAAAAACTGAAAGAAAAAAGCTAAGATAAGAGAACCTCCAAATAAAGCTATATTGGCTGAATTTTCTAAATGCAACATATTAATCTTCCCAAACAATAGCTTCTAAATCTTGCTCAGATTTAGCTTGCTCTATTCTTTCTTTTAAGATGTTTGCTTTAAAGGTAATTTCTTGGGTATGAAAAGCCACTATTGAAGCAAATTTTAAAAAATCTTGTGGTGTAAAAGTTACTTTTTCATCATTTATATCAATCCAAATGACTTCAGAAATTGAGTTAGCTTTACTTTGCATATCAAGCATTAAATTAGTTACAGCTCCATTGATGTTGAGTTTGTCTTTTTCTCTTGTTTGGAAAGTATGCTCATTATAAATAAGTCCGCTTTCTAAAGCCTCATCTCTTTTAGCTCTTATTTCATCAAGCTTAATTGTTTTTAGTTCTTCTAAACTTTTTTGGCGTACTTCGTATTTTATATGAAAGATATTACTTAGCTCATCAAATTCTTCTTTTCTAACAAGCTCTTGGCTTTTTTCATCAAAACTTGGCAATTCTTGCTCACTCACTCTAGCAAAACCAAGCTCTTTTAAAAGCTCATCATCGCAAGCACTTAAGAAATAAGTATCTTGTGCATCAATTTCACCTTCTTCGTTTTGTATTTTTACATCTTTTAAAAAAATATCATCATATTTTAAACTTTTATTTTTTAAATCATAAAACATATTTATCCTTTCTTAATTCCAGTATAATGTTAAATTTGCTCTTGGGTTTAATCTATTCCCATCACTTAAGTTCCAACCAGCCCTTGCATTTGAACTACCACTTTGATAAGAACTTAGCATTATTTGTAAGTTATTTATATTTCCAAAATTGAATTTTTTCTCTACTTTGATTTTTGCATTGGCAGTGTAATGTTTACTTAAAGCATGCAACTCTACACTAGAGTTAAAATTGTTCCATGTGATATGCAAAGTATTTGCAGAAGTTTTATTAGACATATTTCCAGTCGTCCAAACTTCGCCTAACATAACCACTTCTTTATTATTAATATTTGATGGCAATACCACTGCTTGTTTATAAATCATGTTTAGCTTTAACATATGATTATAATTTGCAACCGAGCCTCCTAAAGATGGAGGTAAATTGAGTGCTATGCCATTATTAGAAAGAAGGAGACAGTTCATATTAAGTCCTTACTAATCTTACATTATTTGGTGCTATGCAAAAATAAGCAAAGGTCTCAGTTCCACTAAAACCACTTTGTGCTACTCTAAATTTAAAAGGTGCCGAAAAAGCAGTGATATTTTCAGCATTATTGACAGTGATAGTTCCACTTTTACCTGCTCCACCCCAATTTGCTATACCAATAGCTCCTCTGGCTGTCATTGTTAAGATAAAATGCTGAGCTTGTCTTAAATCTAGATTTATACTACCAGTTGTGCCAAGATTTCTAATTCCACCACCATAATCTACATACGATTTTCTAGTTAAGTGATTATCATTTGTTGGATCGGCCCCAGAAGTTAATGCCTGATTAAAAGTATTTGTGCCATTAAATATATTATCTCCATTTAAATTTGCTTTTGTATTTAAAGCGGTATCTACATATGATTTGTTTGCTACTTGATTGTTAGCAGTAGGATTAGTTGCTGATACAGGTGGTACTGAGAATGTTTTTACACCTGCTATAGTTTCATCTCCGTTTAGGGATACTTTGCTATTTAATTGACCTAAATTTGTCGCATGGTTATTAGCAGTTGCATTTGGTATTACTATTGAACTAGAGAATGTCTTAACGCCTGCTATAGTTTCATCTCCAGTTTTTGTTACCTTATTGTCTATTTTCGAATTTAATTCCGTTTTTGCACCATTGATCTGCTCGGTTATTTTGGTATCCATAGCTTGAACTTGCGCATTAATATTGGCAATATCATACTCATTAGCTTTTGCATCAATTTCATTAATATATTCATTCTTCTTAGTTTCTAACTCTTGTTTATGCTCTTCCTTTTTATTTGATATTTCAGTTGTAGCTGTATTTTTAGCTTCGTTGACCAAATTTAAGGATGTGTCTTTTAACTGCGAAATTTGACTTGTAGCTGTATCGCTTATAGTTTGTATTTCTTGTAGCGCATCAGATTTTGCACTATCTAGCGCACCTGTTATTTCTGTATTTTTATTATCTAGTAAATCTAAAGCACCATCATATTTTTCTCTTAACTCTTGTAAGCTTTGTGATGCCAAATTTAAATCATTTACAACTTGCTCTAAGTCCGCCATTCTTTACTCCTTATAACTTAATTTAATTATTTTTTTATCAAATAAAACATTTTCGATTGAAAAAATGTGAGAATAAATTCCACCCAAATTATCTTTTATAATTTCATCAAATTTAGCTAGTTTTTCTTCGCTGGCTGTATCTAATCTGCTTATATTTTCATCTGTTTTATTTTGTATATTTGCTATACTTTCTTCACTGAGTGAATTAATAGAAGCTAATTTCTCATTAGTATTAGAATTAAATTCGTTAAGTTTGTTTTGATAATTTGAATTAAAGTTGTTGATTAAAGTATCTAAATCTGATTTTCCTCGTGCTATGATAAGATCTATTTGGTTTTTTTTAGCTAATATTCCACTTGTTTCATCTGTAACGCTATTTGACACTTCTTTCATTTCATCAACGATACTTTTTTTAAGTTCTAGCAAATAACTTTCAATAGCTGTTTTATCATTAGCGAGTTCTGTTCTTGCTACTTCAGCCAATCTTCCTAAATCTTCATTAGCTATTTTAGATCTTTCTATAAAGTTAGCTAAAGCTGTATCTACGGTATTTTTATTAGCTTCTACATATGCTTCAATTTGATTTTTTAGAGTCTCAATGCTTGAAATCTTAGCATCTACACTTGAGTTTGCTTGTGCTAATTTTAAATCAAGTTGCCCTTTTAATCTTTCGCCATAGCTTTCTAAATCTGCTTTTAGATTAGAAATTTCTGTTTTGAAATCGTTGATAATAGCTGTAAAACTTCTCATATCTTCGCTTATTTGTTCGCTTTGTTTTACTGCTTCTCTTAAATCATTTATAATTTCAGTTGATGAGTTTATAAGATCTTCTATTTTTAAAATATCTTCATATTTTGCTACTATTTCATCCTCTAGCTTCTCGCAACGCTTTAGCAGATCAATCATATTTTGATTTAATCTTTGATTTTCAAAAAGAATAGTGTTTATTTTAAGCTTTATTGTTGCTTCAGCATCATTAACTATATTTTGAACTTCTGATTTTACATTTTTAAAATCATTTGTTATGGATATAATTTCATTTTTTGTTGCCACGATATTTGAAACAAGTTTATTTACAAGCTCTATATTAGAATGCAAATCTTCTTTAATACTTTGTGCGTGTTCTAGTTCTTGTAAGATTTGTTGCTTAAGTTCTATGGATAAATCTAAATAGGATTTGGTAAGATTTTTGTTTTCCTCTATTTTTTTAAGACCTGCATTAAAATCAACAGCTATGTTGTAATATTCTTCAAGTTTTATTTTTATAATTTCAAAATTTTTATTAAACTCATTAAGTTCAGGATATTTGTCTTTAACAAAATTAACTCCATTGCTTATATCTTTTTCTGATTCTATAATGTTGTTGTAGATTTCTTCTATAATATTTAAAGTATTTTTTATTTCATTGCTTATTTTTTCAATTTCATTTCTTTTGTTTTTAGTAAAATCAGTATTGCTTTGAGTAAGCTCGCTATTTTCTACAACTAAATTTTTAAGCTCTAAAATTTGATTATAAAAATTATTAACTTGTTCTTTTAGTCCTACAATTTCTTCTATTCTAGTATTATCCAAAGCAGTAGCAACATTTGAAATTCTAGCTAAAACTTGATTTATGATTTCAAGTTTTTCTCTACCTGTTTTTAATTCATTTAAGCTTGTTCCCATTTTTAACCTTCATAATAATCACTATCTTTAATTCTCTTTTCACAAAAGAAAAGCAGATCATCCATGGCTAAAAGCCATTTTTTATCATCTAAATAAGCTATAAAATCAGCACTATTTATACTTTGCACATAGTCTTTATAACTCAAAGCTCTATTAATTTTTTTTGTGAAATTACAATTACAACCATGTTCTTTCATCATCAAGCTCCTTGCCATCATTAGCTATATACTCATAAATTATCTTGTCACATAATGCCAGAAAGTCTTTTTCTTCGCATCTTGTAATCAAATAACAAACATAATTAATCACAGCAAAACTAAGTGTTTCATCTATCATTAAATGTTCTTTTTCATTGTCAAAATCAGGCTCATCAGGAATAATCAAAAAATGATTATTTCTAACTTGCCTAAAAACTTTTTCGCCTTGCTCTACATTTTTTAAAAGAACGCTAGGAACACATTTTGATGAAATATAATAAAATGCTTCCATAAAATAGGCTTTCAAAACTTCATCATCTTCTATCATTTTGTAAGAATTTTTAACTTTAGCGATAATGAGTTTTTTAGCCGTAGCACAAAGCATTATGCACCTTTTGCTGCTTTTAAAACCGCTTTAGCCTTTGCATTATTTCCACTAGTTAATCCCACTCCTATAGCAAAAGCATCAGCATTTCTTACTTCTAAAGTGCTTTGCGTATAAAATCTTTTTGCTTTTGCAGTAATATCAGTTGGAACATCTTCAATCATAGTAGGAATATAAAGCCCATGTTTCATATACTCAAAATCTCCAGCAATTAAAACATCACCCAAACCATATTTAGGGCTTAATAATCTATGCATATGGAAATTTACCGTTCCAAAATCTGTTTCAAGGCTTACTACTTGTCCTGCTAGTTTTGTTTCATTGCCTAAAATTCTTGTAGCAAATTTGTTAATAGCTCCTTTTAAGTCAGCTCCTAAAAAGACATCTTTAGGCGTAACTCCGCTATTCCAAATGGTTTGCAAAATTTGATTAAGTTTATCTTCTGTTAGTTCTGTTGCAGTTCCGCTCCAATCTCCTGTTTCATCAAAAGCTAATACATTTCCACGCTTTCCATCAGCAAAGCTATCTTTTCCTTTAGCGATATAATGAAAAAGTCCAGCCATTTCTCCACTTGTTGCTTCTTGTGCTTGAACATAATCTTTGAAAACTGATTTTTTTACATCACTATCTCTGCCTAGACCAAATAAAGCATATTCCATATCCATTTTATGTTCTTTGGTTTTTTTGCCTATTTGATACTCCATTTCATTACCACCATATTGATTTGCTTTTAATAAAGCTTTTGATACCATGGCTTCGGTAATGAATATTTGAGTAGCATTTGTAGTTTTTTGAGCTGTGTTTTTTGTTTCACCTACAAATTTGCTTAACTCTAAATTCGCATTCTTTTTTGGTTCTTCAAAAGTATCAGTAATCCAACTATGAGTTAAAGGATTTGTAACCTTTGAAGTACCTATTTTATTTAAAATTGGTGTTTCAGTAGCTCCGATTTTAATAATCGTTTCGTATATTGATTGTTTTAACTTAACATTTTCCGTTGCGGGTGAGGTATGTCCCATTGAAGGTAAAGCCATTTTTGAATTCTCCTTAGTTTAGTTTTAAGGATTTTTCCAAAAATAGCTATTTCAAAAATAGTGTGTTTTGAAATAAATTAGATATTTACACTTTTATAAAGTTCTAAACATTCTAAGAAATCATTTTGCATTCTTAAAAGTAGTTTATTCTCTTTGTTTTCATCATCTTTTAAATCTTTTAACATTTTTTCTAGCTTTAAGGCATAATTTTTAAAAGTTTTAAAATCAAAGGCATATAAACCATTTTTAGCCAATATACAATTTAATTTATCTTTAAAATTGTTTTTACTCTGTTCTAAATCATACTTTAAAGCTTTAATCTCATTTTCGTATTTTTGCTTTTGCTGTTTTAATTGAGATTTATAACCTAAGCTTTGATGAAAAGCTAACTTATCGTGCTTCTCATATTCAATATTTCTTAGTCTTTTTTCCATTTCATTAAAAGCTTTAATAAACTCGATTTTCCATTTATAAGCTTTTTCGCCTGTAAAACCCATAACAAGCAAAGAAAAACCATCACGAGTGATTTTGTAGCAAGGTAAAACTCTACCCGTGCTATCAATATATTTACTCGGCTCAAAATTGAGCTTAGTAAAATTATCCTTTGGAAATTCATTTATTTTTCGTATAATATTTTTGTGGTTTTTATTGAATACTTCAGCCACGCTTAAAGAAGTGGTATATACTGCATTATCTACCACTTCCAACTCTACATCCACGCCGTTAATTACAGCTAACCTTTCCATTTTTTTCCTTATTGTTTTGATTAGTTTTTAATTATAGATTAAAAACTTATTTTAATTTTACACTAAAAATTAAAATAAGTCAATAATTATTTTAATTTTTATTAAAAATAATATGATAAAATACATTTATAATTAAAATAGGATTTAAGATGACTTATGAAGATTTTTCAAACAGACTAAAACAGCTAGATCTTACTAGGGAAGATTTTTCAAAATTGGTAGGCATGAACTATAACTCTGTTGCAAATTGGAAATCAAAAGAAATTCCCATCTGGGTTGATACTTGGCTTGAGAAATATGAAGAAGAAAAAACATTTTCTAATGTAAAAGGCAAAATAACTATAAATAAAACAACGATGGAAAATACAAGAGAACTTTTGAAACAAAAATACTTAATGTTAAATTTAAGAAAACCTCAAGATTGTTTAAAGCTAAGTTATCAATATCATCAAGTAAAAGTTAATACTTATTTTGACTATTACGAAAATACTTTTAATTTATTTCTTGTGTTAAATTATGAAAAATCTTATTATTTCACGCCGCTTAATATTGATAATTTAATAGTAAAAAATCCTTATTTAAATGATATTCCAAAAGAAATATTAGGACAAATATTGGATAATGGCAGTTTAAAAGATTTCTATGACAATATGAGAGAACATATGATACATGATGATGTTCAAAAAAGCAATTATGAGGATTATGAATTTAAAAATGGTTTAAAGTCTAATAAAAATAATGATAAAAATCCATTTTTATCTCATTTAAGAAAAATACCCATGTCAGAAAACCATTTAAATTTCTTAAATACTCAATTTAATATTTCAAAATATATTTTGCAAAGAATAAAAGCAAAAGGGTATACTATAGTAACTACTGCAAATTTTTCAGAAAGAAAATCTCTTACTTTGATTTTAAATGAAAGTAGTATAAAGCTTTAGTTTTTTCTCATTTTTGAGAAAAAGCCTATATACCATATAGCATTAGTTTAAAAGATCTATTTTTGGATGAAAATTTAAAATCTATAAAACCTTTTATAAGATAAAAAAGGTAGCTTCATGGATACAAAAGAATTTAAAATTAAATCTATAGGTAGAAATAAAAATTAAACAATCTATAATTTTACAAACTAAACAAGATTAATCATAAAAAATTTTAATATTATTCATCAATCAAGAGTTGAAACTATCCTACCTAAAAGATATAGTCCATTCTTTCCAACACCAAGCTCTCCCTTTCCTTCTAACTCATATTGTAAAAATTTTATAATCTCTATTTTAGTAACATCAGTAAAAACAATACCTTTTTTTTCTTCAAGCTCTTTGATTATACGGAATATTGCAGTTCTTGCAATTTTAAAGCGTGTTTGATAATAAGGAAATTCTAAAGCTAGAAAATAACCAAACCAAGCATAAGTACGATAAAAATCTACAGTTCCTAATATAAAATTAAACTCTTTTAAAAAACTATTATAATGTCTAATAGTTTTAATTAGAGCATCCTTCACATATTTACCTTTAATATAACTAGTTTTATACTTTTCCTTATGTAATTCACAAAACTCTTTTATCTGTTGTACTATAAGATCAATATTTTCTTTTGTTAAAAAAGCATCTTTTTTCGTAATTTTATCACTCAAACGCATTATCCTTTATAAATTCATCTATTAAAAATTTCTTTTTTAATAATGCTTCTTTATCATTATTAGCTAAACCTAAATAATATTTTTTTGTTTCCTCATCACAGTGATTACTATTTTCTCCTATATTATTGGATTCTTCATATTCTAAAGCCTCTTCTATACTATCTCTAACTAAAGCACTTATATCAAGCTCAAAGATATCCTTTTCTAAGTCCATTTTCACACCCCTTTAGCCTTGAATATTTATCTATTAAAATAGATAAAGTTTAAGAATACAATCATAACAAAATAAAATTAACAAACATACTTTAAAAATTAGCATAAATATCACATCGTATTTTTGATATTTTTTCACAAATATTTTCTTGTAGCCTTTCTTCTATCTCCAACATCTTTTAAATTTAAAAAATATTATATGGATTTATGTTATAATTTCATAAGATGAGCTACAAGAGAATAGATCTCCTTGAAAAGCTATAATGCTCCTAGCAGAGTCGATACCCTTGTTAGGCTCATCTTTTGCTATAAGATGTTATTATCCAATAATTTTTATTTTCCTCCCAATTCCAAATTATCTTTTATGTTTTAAAAAAATATTACATAAATTTATGTTATAATTAATAATCGCCATTGACACTACTCACGCTTAAAGTGTCAGTATTAAGCCTAGCTTTAGTGCGTATCGGCTAAGCTAGGGGCGATAATATTAATAAAAATTATATGCAGTTATAATCCACTTTTTATCTTTACCTTTATAATCAAGTGCTACCATAACTCTACTATTCTTAACATCAATAAAAGCTCTATTATTACCTTTTTTTACATTTCCATTATTTATAATATTTTCTATTTCTTTTATAAAATTTAAAGCTTTATTTTTTGCTTCTATTTTATTTAACCCTTGTTTAATGAAATCTTCTTCTCTTCGATTGACAATATGACTTAATCCAAAGTTTCCATCTCCCCAAACCAAATCAATATCCCCTAAATCTTTTCTATGAAAAGCACCTGCTACCTGTCCTTGTTTTTCAATAAGTAGTTTTTGTAAAGCACCTTTTCCATCGTGATAATATTCTGTATAATTTTCGCCAAATTCTTTTAAAGGTTGTATGTTTAATTCTTGTTCGATTTTACCCCTTAAAGCACTTGGAATATCTTTTTTTACACCTTTATTTGTGCTTTCTTTGGCATTGATTATCATCTGTCTAGTTAAGTTGTATTCAACAGTATTTAAATTCATATTATCTAAAAAATCAAAATTATAATCTTTATTCTCTTTTAGAAAATTATCATATCTTTTTAGAATATCTTCACTAGCCTTTTTATCATTTTGTATTTTTTCATCAAGTCTTTGTTTTACGCTTTTTTTATTCTTTTTCTCTATTTCTTTATTCTTAATATTATCTTTTATATCATCCATTAAGTTTTTTTTAGGCTTAGCTTGGGTAGAATTTTCGTTAGAGAACGACACTTGCTTTGTCTCTGAAGATGCCCTAGATGTCGGTAAGGCTCTCGCATTATTATAATACACTACTTCAGCATTTTTCATTTTATTTTTTATATTATTTTGTTTCTTTGGTGAATTGCTAATTATAGTCAAGTGCGTTTCATAGTCTTTACCTATACTTGTAAAATAAGTTTGATTATCTATATTTTTAATAAAAATAAAATCATCTTTATCTTTTAAGATTGCCTGTGGGCTTTCTAAAGTTTCTTTGATATGTGGTATGTATTTAATTCTATCTTTTTCAATCAGCTTTAGTAAACTTCCTTTTGTAAGTTTTATTTCTCTATCTTTTAGAGCTATCTTTGCTTCTTTTGGTATATTAGGGATATATTCATCATCGATATTTTTAAGATTGAAAGTTTTCATCCATTCATTTCTAACATCTTTATTTATAGTATACTCTTTGCCATTTTTGCCTATAAATCTTAAAGAATTGTCTTTAGGATCAGCTTTATCCATGAAGAAGTTGTCGCCTTTAATGACACCTTCTTTTATTAGTGCATCTTTTAATATCTTATTTTGTTCTTTGTCTACTTTAATATAATTATCTAAAGCATCTTTAAAAATTCTACTTTGTTCTTTATCCGCTATTTTTATGTTTTTAAGATTAGATATAACTTCTTTATTGGTTTTAGCAAGTCTTAATGCATCTAATATTTGATTTCTTAATGCTTGTTCTTTAGCACTTTTTAAAAAAGGAGCTAAAGCATGTAATCTAGCAAAAATACCACTTATTAATATTCTATCAAAAACGCCCTGTATTGTTGTAGCCATTGAAGAGTTTGTCTTTTTTCCACTACTTGCTAAGGCTGTCATTATCAAATCTCTATTATTATTATATATCAAAGCGTATGCATTAATAACATCTTTAGCATCTTTTATTTTTTTGCTTGAAAAATTGACATCTTCTAAATCTTTTGCTAATGATTTAAAATCATACCCCACACCTTCAATCCTATGTTTTTCCAATAAAGAATTCATCGCATGAGTTTCATTAGCCAATCTTTCTTGTTCATTCATTCCTTTAAAAGCATTTTCTAAATTCTTATCTTCATTTATATTTCTAAGCCCTTTAACCAATCTATCGGTAAGCCCTTCTTTTGTTTCTTGAGGCTTCATCATACCTAAATAACTTTCTTTAAAATTTTCCTTTAAAGCAAAATTTTTATTTGCATTATCTAGGATTTCTTTTGCCAATACTTTGTCACTAGCATTTCTTATCAACGCATCATCTAAAATTTCTTTTACTATTCCATAAGCTTGTTTTGTATTATATGTTTTATTTCCTGTGTTTAATTGCTTATTTATAGCTGTTCTTAATCCAAAGATTTGATCCGCACTTACTTCTTTTCCTTTTATTTCATCTAAATAGCTTTGTATGTTATTTTTTACATCTTGCTCTAAAAAATTATTATTTTTAAAATTTTCAAGCTTTGCTAAATCTTCACTAGTTAATACTATTTTTCCATTATTAAGCTCATCTAATTTACTTATAGCACTGCCATACTCCTGTTTTATTCTATTCTCATAAGCGTGATTATCTTTTTGCCAAGCCTTATAATCAAACTCACCATTTAAACCTGTTTTATTTTTAAATACTTCATCTTGTCCTTTAATCATATTTAAAAAAGAAATACTAGCATCCTTATCAGCCTTTAAAACATCATCTAAAAAACTTCCTATTTCTGGATAAGCTTGTGCTGCTTTTAATAATACTTCTCTTCTTTGAGTAGTGGGAACTCCTTGTAAAGCATTTGAAATATTTTTTAAAATAGCACTTGTTCTTTTAGCGCTATCTTGTATAAATTGTGGATTATTTTTATTAAGTCCTTGCTCGACAATGTTTTTTAATATTTCTATTGTAGGTTTTCCATTTTCTAGGTATGTTGGATTTTCTTTTGCTATAAGTTCATCTATTTGTTTTTTATTCTCTACATTTTTTGTAAGATTATTAAAAATTGTTTCTGCATTTTGTAAGCCACCATCTGTAAATTTTCCTATCACAGGGATATCTTTTTGGGTGATTTTATCTATAACCCTATTACCTAAATTACCACCTTTTACTGCCATGCCATCTATCATATCTTTACCGGCTTGTGCTCCTGTTTTAACACTGCTTATTAAATCACCAACACTTTTATATGTTTTTCCTATTCCCTTTATAGCTGATCCAACTACAGCACCTGCTAAGGCATCTTCTGCGGCTGCACTTCCAAACCTTTTAGCATAGTCCATATAACTTGCTTCAATTCCTGTATTGTTACTTTGTGAATGAAGATCCGATACGGCACCGCTTCCAGCACCAATTGCAGATGGTGCGAAATAATTTAAAGCTTTTTTGGCTATTGTTTGTCCTGCTGTTTTTGCTAAACTTCCGGCATATCCACCAGCTACAGAAAATGCTAACTCGTTTTTAGTACTAGCAAGTGTATTTCTAAAACTAGGAGTAAAATCAACTTCTTTTCCATTTTTATCAACGCCTATATATTTATAGTCTCCATTATTTATTTCTAAAAATGGCTCATATCCTAATTTTTTTATTTCATCGTATGCGATTTGAAAAATTTGTTTTTGCTCTTCATTATCAAGGCTAGTAAAATTTCTAGCCAACAACCCGCCTGATATCTGATTTGTAGCATCTTCTATTTTTTGCCTTGCCCCTTCTTCACCACTTGTAACTTTTGGAGAAAGATAATCCAATCCTTCAGATATCATTCTTTTTGGATCTATAAGGTTATTAAAATCTTCTAGACCCTTATTTATTTTACTCCATACTCCTTGTTCTTGTGGCTCATTTTGGCTTACTTGTGGTGCTTGATACATACTCATAGGCTTACCATCTAAAGCTAATTCTTCTTGTGAATTAAAATTGTTTTGTTGCTGATTATTTTGCATAAATTGATTATATTTATTCTGCAAAAAATTATCATCAATATCTATATAAGTTTTTCCTTCTGGTATATCTATATTCATATCAAAAAGTTGCATTGTTTTTGCACCTTGTGGTATTTGTATTGTCATCTTTTATCCTTATTATCTAAATGTAATCATATTGTTTTGTTGTAAAAAATCTTGGTTTAATTGTTGTTGCGGTTGTTGTGATAGAATCTTATTTAATGGCACTCTTTGCTCTTGAGAAGCTAAAATATTTCCACCATTTATAAAATCTTTTATCATAGCTTTTTCATTTTCTAGTTTTTTATGCATATTACTATAATATTTTTCTATATTATCTCTATCCTTTAAATACCTTTCTGTTTTCCAAATATCCATATATTCTTTTTTTAAGGCATCATTTTTTACTCTATATAGTATTTCTACTGCTTTTTCAATATCATGTTTAGCATACTTATCAAAGAAGTAAAAACTATCTGTTTTAACCAATTCTTCTAATCTATGCCTATCTTCATTGCTCATCCTGCCACTTGTGATATTAACTAGTGCTAAATTTATTTCAGCTTTTAGCTTATCTGCGAATTCTTGTTTTAAGTTTTTACTATTACTAAAAGGAGTATTTCTTAATTTTTGATTTACGGTATCTCCAAATCCATAAATATCATTTAAATTTATATTTTGCGTTTTAGTGGTTTTTGCAAAATGATACAAATCCCCGCCATTACTTTCTTTGCTAAAAACATCTCTCATTGTTTGCGGTTCACTTAAATTACCATTAGCATCTATACTAAAGCCTGAATTATTATTAGTTTTATTAGTAACTATATTACTATTTTTACCAGTTAAATAATCTAAATATTTTTGATTATAATCTTTATCTTCTTTATATTTAGCCCAATTTAAAGCATTATCTTGAACTTGTCTTTGTCTTTCAAGGTCAAATTTTTGCAAGGCTAAAGCATTATTAAATTCATTTTGCAAAAGCTGATTATTTTGCATAGCCTGATTAAATTCCATTTGTTGCTTTCTTAAATCTTGCTCTTGCTGAAACTCATTAGCTTTAACTTTATCATCAAAACTTTTGCTCATGATGTCATATAAGACACCACCGACTTTTCCTGCGTTTTGTATAACGCCTGTATCAGGATTAAATACTACTCTTTGTGGGTTATAAAATGCCATTTTGTTTCCTTTATTCTTTCTTTTAAAATAAAGGATTTAAGGAAGTTTGTGTATAATTTTAAAAGGGTGCAACGCCAAAGGGTCGCCACCCTTTAGCGTTAATTTACCGCCCAGTTGGGAGGTGATTAAATTGCTAACCAAAATTATAGTTATAATTATACTACTTTGTATAATTATAGTCAAGGCTTATTAATACTTGATTTCCCCTTTTTTAAGGGGAGCTATAATTTCCCTTTGGCTTCCTTAAATCCAAATCTATTTAATTACTCCAAACACTTTGAAGTTTATTTTCCATATTCTTTCTTCTATTTAATTCTTCATTAGCTAGATACTTATTGAAGTTATAAGCATCTTTTTGTAACTCATAATTCTTTTGTGCCATCTTTTGCTGATTATAAGCACCATATAAAGCACCAGCACCGCCTAAAACATTTCCTAATCTATCAAAATTAGTTACTTTATTTGCATCAGAACTTTTAAATAACCAATCTCCAAAATTACTAAAAGAATTTTTTAATCCATTTAAAAAACCACTGCTGCTACTTGCTAAATTTGGAGTAAAATTGCTTGTTTTCATCAAAGTATCTGCAAAGCTAGAGCCTAGTCCTGTACCACCTTTTAAAGCTGTTATAAAATCCATAATTTCTCCTTTATACTAAACTTAATAATTCTTTGCCTAGATCTATCTCGCTAACTTCGCCTTTTTTTAACTTATCGTTAAAATCACTAGTTCTTACATTATTATTTGCACTTGATAAATCTTCAGCTTTTTTGGCATTATTTGATTTTCCGACCAAATTAAGCAAGGTTTTCCAGCTGTCAATATTACCTTCGCCTAAACCATTTAATTTTGTTGCAAGTTCTGCCATAGCCTTTAAATCCGCATCAGGATAGGCTTTTCTTAACTCGCTTTCTACTTGTGCGTATTTAGCGATTAGTGCATCTTGCTCTTCTTTGTCTTTTTGCTTTTTATCAAGCTCTTCAAGCCTTTTTAATTTCTCATCAAGTCCATCAAGTCCTAATTCTTTTAAATACTGCTCTCTTTGTAATTCTTGTTCGCTTGGCTCTTTTTTTGGATTTTTTAAAACTTCAAGCTCACTCATTAAAGCATTTAATTTGTTGTCATTTTCACTTTTATAAGCTTCAAACATCGCCTTATAATCAGGCTCGTTCTCATTATCAACCTGCATAGGTTCATTATCTTCTACTTGCGTAGGTTCATCGCCATTATTAGCAACTTGTCCTTTATCATCATCTGTTATGACATTTATTAAATCTTTTAAAGCATCATTTTCCATCTTCTTCATCCTTTATTTTATTGATTATTATGTCTAAAAAAGCCATAGTATCTAAAGCTTTTAACCTTAACTCTTTCTCATCATTATTTTTTGCTATATAAAAACATTCACTATATTTTGCTTTGATAAAATCTATTAATTTCTTTCCTCCTTTGGTTTTAGATATATCGCTTTTAATTTCAATATTAAGCATTAGCTTCTCCTTGCATTTGTGGATTAATATCTTCATTGTTTTCAAAAGCAAATAAACTATTTACATTCTTTACACCTAAAATTGGTAATAATTCTTTAGTAAGTTCTTTGCTAGCATTTATAATCCCATAAGCAGAATTTGCATCGCCTATGCTCATATACATTTGATATAATTGTGAAAAAACTTGCATACTAGCTTGAATTCCTGCGCGTCTAATTTCTTTATTCATGGCACCTGTGCCGGTTTGAATTTTAAATCTAAAACTAGGTATATCCTCTCTTTGAAAACCATTAAAAAAACTATCTTCTCCATACTTAAAAACAAGCATTGCAAATCTATCAAATAAAGGCTCTATAAAAGTTTCGTTATACTGTCTTATATAGTCAGCACTTCTTCTTCCGCCTTCTTGTGCTTTTATGCTAATTTCTGTTGCTGTTTCATTTTGTGCAGTTTGAGCTCCATTGTTTTGTGGACTAACTCCTGTAACTTCTGTGAGTTCGCTTTCTAAAAGCTGTAAATTCATTCCCGCACTATTTACATTTGGTGGTGGTAATATTTGCACACCCTTTGGATCGTCTGTATATATTGGTTTTCCTAAGGTTTCTATATCTTCTCTGCTTACTCCCATTGATTTTGGCATCATTATTTTAGGCATGATATGAGTTCTTACTGCATCTATTAAAAGATTTCTAGTTATATTAATTTCATCTTGCAAAGGCATAGCAGAAGCCATTATAGGCTCGCCATAAGCACTTACATAGTTTTCGTTATCTATCTTTTTAAGTTGTGGTAGCATTGAACCCCAGATAAAAGGCTGTCCATCTTGCAAAGTAACTTCATTTCTAAGTAAATTATTTTCAAATAAGGTAGAAACCACCCACTCATCATCGTTTTTTCTTTCATAAATATCATAAAGCTTTACTTTTTTATACTCATCATCTTCATCAAAAAGCTTTTTAATTTCAATTTTTTTATAAAAACCTAGCTTTTGTCTTTCATGGATTTGATTATAGGTTAGGTAAATTTCATTGACTATATATCCTACATCCTCGCTATTTAACGCATTTGGATCAAAGAATATACTATCAATATCTACTCTTTCAATGCGTGGCATTCCCTTATGCCAAGTAACCTTAGCTATACTTGTTCCCACAAGTAAAACATCTAAGAAAAGCGGTTGAAAAATCTTAAACATATTGATTTTACCACTATAAAAATCAATTGCATTCTGCCATAGCTCTATAATCGTATCATCGCTATTAATGTAAGTTTCAATATCTGCCATTCTCTCACTATTAAAATATACATCATTTAAGCTAGTGATTAAATACTTTACCTTAGCGTTTATTTTTGGTATGTAAATACTTGATTTATTTCTTTTTCTCAATTTTTGCATTACCTTATTTTCAAGCAAATAAGCATCTTGCAACTCTTTAAAGTGTGGTTTGTAATTTTCATATCCACTTTTACTTTCGCTAATGAGTTGTGTTAAAAACGACACTCTCTCATCATTAGTTCTTTTTGTTTTCATTCATAATTCTCCATATTGTTGTTTTGCTTAAATTTGTTATTTTTAAAATATCTTTTTCATTCACTCCTTTTTCAAATAAAAACTCCGCAAATTCTCTTTTAAATTTCTTTTTAGAAATATTATTAAACCCTGATACAAGCTCTAAAAATTCATTTGCAAGACTTGACTTTATAGCCTCATCGCTTAAATTTGAAAGCTTTTTTATTTTGTTTACATCAATTGCATCATAGATCATTAAAAACTCACCAGCCATCATAACTCCAATCTTCATTAGTATTGTTTCTGCTGTATAGTTTTTCAAAAAAAGTTAATGCCACCGCATCGCTAACATCAGGACTTTTATCATAGTTCTTTTTTAATTGTTCTTTTGAAACTATCTTTAAAAGCCCCTTGTCGCTATACTCATATTCAATCATTCTCATATCTTTTTTTAATTCTTCATCTTTAACAAGCTCCATGTGTTTTAAGTTTTTAGCAAATGTAAAATACATTTGCGCTCTTTTATTTAAGTATTCATTACTGGTTGCAGAATTTGCAGAATTTGCCTCAAATACAGGCAAACCATAATTTAACAAGACATCGTATACGCCAACGCCAAGACCGCAAGTATCTATAAAAATACCTTTTGGTTTATCTTCGCTTTGATTGTATTCGGCTAGTATTTTGTTTGCTAATTCTATAGTTCCAAGTTGTGAGTATTTTTTAATCTCATAAATTACAAAACCTTTTCTTTTTGCTAAAGCACTCTTATCATCTCCATATCTTGCTACATCAAGCCCCCAAATATTCTCGCCTTGCATTTTTTCAATGCTAAAAGAGTTCTTGCTCATCGCATTTTCAATTTCACTTAGAGAAAATAATTCAGCACTCGAGCTATCTATAAACTCGCCATAAATTTCTTGCTTGACAACTTCACTACCTTCTCCGCCTACTTCTTCAATTAATTCTTTAATTTGCTCTTCTTTTAAAAATGGATTATCATAACTTGAGAATTGAAAATGTTTCCAATTTTTATCGCTGAGTTCTTTTCTGCAAAGTTCATAAAATAGATTTTTTCCTTTAGGAACTCCACCGATAATCGCTCTTGATTTAGGATTATCAAGCAACATAGGGCGTATGGCGTTATACCAAAGATATTCTCCTTTGCTGCCTTTTAAAATAATTCCTGCTTCGTTTAAAATAACAAGGTCATATCCAAAACCTTCGATATTTTCACTTCTTTCAGCACTTCTCATATGAAGCACTGCTCCATTAATAATTAGTTTCTTATCTTGCACACTCCATGAGTAAAAATCTTTTGGCAAGTTTTTTAACTCAGGTGTAAAATATAACTCGTAATAATTTTGTAAATTTGCTTGTATGGTATCCACCCATAAAACATTTTGTCCTAAAAGCAAGTTTTCGATAACAAACTTAGCACTTCCCCTTGTAAAACCAAGTCTTCTGCCCTTTGCTACAGTTATAAAGCGTGGATTTTTATCATCAAAAACTTTAAGTTGTGCCGGAGTGTAAGAAAAATCGATTTTTAATTTCATTTGATTTCACTTCTTATAATTTCAATTTTTTGAACGTTATCGCTGACAACTTCTTGTTTATCCACATATCCATGTTGATTTTTTAGCAAGAACATACTAACGCTAGGAGTATAAGTGCCGATTAAGGAATGGTTTAAAATATCCATTTCACATTTTTGCTTAGCTTGAGATACAATTTCTCCAAAATCCTTATCCTTCTCCCACTCGCCTAAAGTTTGTATTGTAATTCCTAAATACACAGCTAATCCCACTTTTGTTTTAGGTGCAAAAATAATACTCTCCTTAGTTTCTTTTAAGACAACTCTTTCATTAAAATAACTCTCTATTTTTGAAACAAGCTCTTCTTTTGTCATACTTTTGCCATTTGTCATCATTCTAGCCATCAAGCCACCCCTTCTTTAAAATTAAATTCTTTGATTTCTAAGTCTAAAAAAGATTTTTTAAAACTAATAATCTCATAATCGCCTTTTAAAACATTCTTATCGTTTTCAAATAACGCATCTAACACGCATTTTACGATATTGTCCCCATCGCCATGCCTTTTGCTGTTAAATCCTATTTTTAAAGAAAACTCATATTTCTTTTGCTTATCAAAGGCTTGAAAACAGCTAATATTATTTTGTCTTCTAAACTCCATTTGCAAGAGTTTTTTAAAATCTAAATATTTAAGATAATCTTTACATGCAAATTTAGATCTTTGCGTGGTTCTTTTATAAGGAACTGGGTTGCTTTTTAAATCAATTTTTAAAATATACTTTTCCATTTCAGACTTTCTTAAATTTAGCTTATATTTTTAAAAGCCATTTTGACTTTTACTTTCTTTTGAAATTCTTCTTGATTCTCCTTAAAAAATTTTTTCTGCACCTTCTTAAAGTTATTATATTCTTCTTCATGGCTTAAAGATGTATATCCTTTTATCTTATAAGAAGTATTTATATATATATCTTTTCCTATGCGCTCTTGATTTTTAAATATAAAATCTATTAAAGCGTGTTTAAATTCGTTATTTTTTAGCATTTCTCCATCTTCGTAGGTTAATTCTCCAAAATTATTTAGACAAACCAACATATTAATTGATTCTGCTAATCGTTTAAAAAGGTTGCCCTGTCCATCATAACAAACATATGAGTATTTAAAATCACTTTCAAGCAATCTAAAAAATGGACTATTTTTATATTTATTTTTTAACCATTCTAAAAAAATTTCTTTGTCTTCAAAACGCTTTTTAAACTCGATTTCAGCTCTTTTGCAAACTCTTCTTAATTTCTCATAGGTTGTCCCTACGATATTCTCTCTTTCTAAAGTTTCGAAATAAAAATCTAAGAAAGCATGAATATCCTTAACGCTTTTGAGATATCTACCTACAATATCAGTTGCCTGAGCCTTATTAATTTCCAATAAGTCCATTAAAATTTGTATTTTTTCTTGCATTTTTTACTCCTTAAAAGCATCCTAAGATCTTGTCTTTGTTTTCATCTTTCATTCCGTAATACTCCATCAAGCTATCAACCACACTAGGATTGGCTTCTTTTTTTCTGTTAAAACGCTGATTTTTTCTTGCTTCATTTTCTTTAGCATATTTAAGCCAAGTATAAAGACTTCCTGCCACACTTGACATTCTTTTTCCATTTCTTTTCCACTCTCTAGCATCCCAATAACCTATAAAATCATTAGCCAACTCTTCGCCAAAGTTTGTGCCATTTTTCTCATTAAAAGCTATTATTTGCCCCATAAGCTCATTAGCATTTGGGACTTTAAATTCTTTTTTTGCCATTTTTTCACATTCCTTTTCATCAAGTTTTAAAAAGCTCACTACAAAAGAGGCGTTTTGATTAAAAACGCGTTCTTTCTTTTCTTGATTATTTTTTAAATTTTCTAAATTCTCTTTTTTTATAAATTTATTATTATTAATATTTATATTATTTATAAATTTATTATCGCGTGCGTGCGTGTGTGTTTCTATATATAGGGATTTTTGATTTTTTTCGTTTTCAGTGGTTAATTTTCTGTCGATTGATGAAGCATTATTTTTAAGAGTTTTGCTTAGCTTTTCATCACTGTTTTTAAGCAAAGATAAAGATTTGTTAAAATGCTTTTTGACTTGATAATTTTCATCTTTTAAAATCCACTCATAAAAATTTAAAGATCCATTTCTAACCTTTTTAATTTCTAAAAGCCTAAGCTCGATTAATTCTTTTTTGGCAATTCTTAATCTATTTAAACTCATTCTTTGATTATTTTTAACTTTTATAAACTCTCTTAGATAGATTTCACTTACAATCGTTTTTTCACTAAGCTTTGCTAATTGAATATACAATGCCAGAGCATCAACACTAAGCCCACCATAAGCTATAGTGTTTGATAATTTCAAATAGCCTTTTCTTTCTCTCAATCTTTTTCGCCCGATAGCCACATCAAAGCTAGCTATAAAACTTGGTATCACCAACCCTCCTTTATGTTATAATTTAAATTAAAAAGGTTTTTTATGTTTAATTCTTTCTTATCCGAAATGCTAAAAACCGCCACTTTAGAAAATTTAGTATATTTTTTGATAGGTGTTTTATTTGGTTTAAGTATCCGTCCTTTGTTTCTATATTTGACTAAAAAACAAAAACTAAAAAGAGTTTGTATTAAAGATATGAAGCTAGAAAACGATTTGACAAAAAGACTATATCCTAACTTAGGATATAAATTAGTTACAAAAAAAACTCCTTTTGAAATGGTTTTTAAAAAAGATAAATTTAAATACATTATTTGTCCTTACTACCGTGATAAAAAATGCGTTTTAGATAATGATAAATGCAAGATATTAAAATCCCAGCCGAAATACCAGCCACTAGAAACAGTCTAAAATGCAACATCATCAAAGTAAAAATAAATAATCCTATAATCTCAATCAATCTCTCAAGCATTTCATTCCTTAATCCGTTTTAAAAAGTCCTTTGCTATAATTTTTTTACACCAAATCAAGAAAGGACTTATCAAAATGGATGACAAAGATTTAAACTTGTTAAAAAACATCCCTTATCTTATGGAAAAAATCGAAGAGTTAGAAAACAGGATAAAACAACTAGAACAAGCTGCACAACCTAAACCATACTCTACCCAAACTCCAAATTACTTAGGAGAAATCTAAGTCTTATCAAGGCTTAGAATATCCTTTTTACCTAGTTCTCTATAGTATTTTTCAAATTTTAAAAAATGAGCAATCCTATCCGTAATAAGCTCATTAATACTATTAAATCCGCCATCATTTGCCACACTTTGTAAAAGTTCAAAATACTCATCAGGCATCTTAACCTTTAGCTCAATCATTTTCATTCTCTATCCTTTCTTTTTCTCCTAAAAATTTAAGCAATTTATTCCTATTATTTTTACCCCAAATATTTGGAGGTATTTGATGTTTTTCCCAAAGTTCCCCAGCTATTTGAACTTTAATTCCTATTCTAGAGCTCAAAATACTTCCAACACCATCTTTACTATAATAAGAGAGTAGTATTTTTTTCAATTTTTTTCTATTCATATTCTTACAATTCCTAAAAATATTTTTAAAAATGTAGCATAACTACTATAAAATTAAGTTTAAAAAATATGTAAATATACTACATATATTTTTTTAAATAGTCGATGTATAATTACTACAATTAATAAGGTGGATAAAAAATGGAAAAAAATAAAACATTTTATAAGCTTGATAAAGAATATTTATCACAAATTTTAAAAGAAAAAAAAATAAGCAGAGCAAAATTTGCACAGATGCTTTCAGAAAATGGATATGAAATCACTTTAGATGGAATAACTTATTGGTATAGAAGTGAAAACAATCAACCTGAAGATTACAAAAATATTATAACTATGGCAAAAGTTTTAGAAGTACCAGTTAGTAAACTTGCTCCAGTAAATGATAGTATAAAATCTTTTTTACAAGATGATAATCAAATAAATTTCAGATATTTTCCAGATATTTATGCAAGTGCAGGACTTGGAACCTCATCTCAAAGTGAAGAAGTTAAAATAGTTTCCGTTGATGAAAATTTTCTAAAAGAAATTTTAGATATACCTATAAAGAAGAGTTATGATATTATAAAAATTAATGGCGATAGCATGGAACCTATTTTATCTAATGGAGATTTTATTATTATAGATAGAAGCAAAAATTCACTTCAAACTATTTCAAATGCAGATATTGTTATTTTTAGAAAAAACGATGATTTATTTTGTAAAAAAATTAAAAAAGAACCTTTTGCAGATTATATTTTTTTAGTTTCTGAAAATAAAAAATATGAAGATAAAAAAGTAGATAATAGCGAATTTGAACAATGTGAGATCTTAGGTGCTGTAGTATCAAAAATGGCGATTGAAACCTTTAAAAATTTTATAGAAGTGGTGGGATGATGAATATAAAATCATAAGCTTGTTTGTGATAAATTTTAATTTTCATTTTACTTAAAGATTATATTTAAAAAATAATTAGTATAATATTAAATATTTTTTAGGAGGTAGAGTATGCTTAATAAAGTTTTAAAAACTTCTATATGTGCTATGACTATACTTATGTCAGCAAATACATTAAATGCTGATTATAATGCAAAATTACCTATGGAAGTAAAAGAAAATATCCAACCTTCAAAAGCTATTAAAATGGGAAATTATACTAAATTATGCAATGAAGTTATAGAGTTAAATGAGTTTGCTTTTTATGCTAGTTTATATAATCAAAATTATTTTTTAACACTTGAAGGAAAAAATAAAATACAAGAAAAGCAAAAAATAAGAAAAATTATTAAACAATTAAATAAAACAATTGCAACTTCTAAAAAAAGAATGAATGATAAAAATTTTACAAGATTTGAAGATGCTGATTTAAAAGTGTACTATTCATCTTTAGCAACAAAAAATATATTAGAAACCATATTAGATGAAGATTTTATAAAAGTTACAGGTGGTTTTGACACTTCATTATTTAAAGAAGATTTTGATATTATTGAATATGGAAAAGGTATAGAAGCGGTATATAAAAATATTACCGATGGAGAAAAACAAAAATTTGCACTTATTAGAGAAAGAGCTAAGGAGTATGAGTGCCTATTCCAGATTTAAATAGTAAAATAATTAGATTTTTAAAGGATACTTATAAAAATGAAACATATATTTATGGAGTTTTTGGCATTTATCTTAAAAAACATCTCTCAAGCTTAGATGAAAACTCAAGCATTGAAGATATATGCGACATTGTAGGAAGTATTGACAAGAATAAACTAAATGATTTGTATGCAGTCGTTAAACCACAAGAAGACTCTACTAAATTTCCAAAAAGCATAAAAAGTAGAATTTTTAAACTCATATGCCAAGAAGTTAATATAACAGAAAATGAAATGAAAGCTTTTTTAGAATACCACAAAACCAACTACAATAGAAATTGAATTATAAAAAAACACTAAAGAAATATGCGGATAAATATTTAAACTACAACCTCTCAATACCCCATCAGCCTTTTATATCCATCGCAACCAAGTTGATAACCACCATCACAAGCTAAACCATAATATTTTTTTGCTTGTTTAAAATTTATCCTTACACCTTTTCCATTCTCATAAAGTCCACCAACAACTCCACAACTCACGCTATCTTTGTATTTATCACATAAAAGTTTTAAATTTAAAAAAGCTCGTTTTATAGTATCTGGTTTTATTAAAAGTGCAGTATTTTTTTTACAGGCACAAGGCATGTCTATTGCATCAGATTGTAATTTATCATTATAATACAAAGGACACGCATAAGCCCGATTAATTTCAAAATCACTCATCTCTTTTAGTAGTTTTAGCCCCTCTATAGTTTTTGTATCATTGGTTTCACTCAAAACAAAATCTATCAATTCTGACGCTTTTTTCCAACTATCTAAAGCTATCAAGCGATTAATTTCTTTATACTTTTTATCTTTGTCTATATCAAGAGTTAAACCAACATAAGTCATTATTGTAATCAAATTAAATATATTGCTCTCAATTTTAAAATTTCCATCTATAGCAAAATTATTATAAATATACAAACAAGCTTCTTTATTCTTTTTATCATAGCAATCACTAAAAGATTTTTTGTATAGTTTTTCTTCTGAATAACCTAAATTTTTATTTTCATACGCATTTGTATATTTATTTATATATATAGACATTTCGATTTCTTTTTCTTTGCATACATCTATCCCAAAGGCGTAAATATATATAAATAAAGCTAGTATTATTCTCAAATTTTAATCCTTCCAATTTTCTAAAAATATTTTTAAAGATTTTTTTTGATTTTTCATCTTCCTATTAAGAAATTATACCAAAAAAATATTTTTAAAAAATGTAGGAATACTACTATTATTTAAGCATAGTTTAAGTGTAGTAATACTACAATTATTTCAACAAAACAAAAAGGATAAAAAATGCTAGAGATTAAATTAGATTTAAGACCTGATTTAAAAAAAATGCTAGAAATAGCCTTTGAAAGAAATTATTCAAAAAGTTACGCTTCTTTGGAAGAGTTTTTAGCTAATGTTCTTCATAATGCAGTTAAAAACTTAATCACCAAAGAAGCGTTTGAAAACAAAGGATTTGTTATTTCTCTCAAAGATTAGGAGTTTCGTTTAAAACTTGAAAATCTTTGTCATCTAGTCTTTTTTCAAGAGTTGCGACTTTACTTTCTAGCTCGCTAACTCTTAAAAGAAGATTATTAAGTTGAGCTTTTAAGCTTTGTATTTCGTCCATTACATCACCTTCCTAGAGTGAAAGTGATTATAATTAAAAAAAGGATAAAAAATGAGTTTTACAGATTTTTACTTTGATAGAGAAGAAAAAAGAATTTCTAACCAAACAAAAGAATTAGTTACAAATGAGTTTGAAAGCAAAGAGAATTTAGAAAATATATTTGCAAACTTGCAAGATTTTAAAAACTCTTTGGAAATAAGCTTAGAAGATGATGAAGAAATAGCAATATCCTTACAGGCTTATGGAGATGAATTTATAAGAAATGCTTATGAGCTTTTAGATAGAGTTAGAAAATTCGAAAAACACTGCAAAAAGCTTTTTTAAAAGTTTAACAAGTCCTTTAAAAAAGGGCTTTCTTAAGCTTTTGACCGCTTGGAAATTAAGCTTAATTGCTAATGTTCTTTTCTTTGCTTTACTCTTACCCACGAAGTGGGACGGGGGCTTTAGCAAAGCGGTTTTAAACGAATTTATTTCGGATAAAACAATAGCAATAACATAGCGGAAGGGTTAGCAAGTTATCCATAAACTTGGCTCGTTATTATTGTTTATAGTGCTATTTTTAAGGTTTTCTTGCACTTTAAAAACGACAGAAAATCAAGAGTTTAAGAAATATTTTGTATAATTATAAAGTTTAAGTTGCTAACTTGTCTCGGTGTTGAGAAAGGAGGCTAAAATGATTGAAAAATTAATAACTATTTTAATTCTAATTTTACAATTAGTTTTAGAGCTATTAAGACTTTACAATTAAATAGCCACACTTTTATAAAACACAGACAAATTTTAACCAAATCCGCTTAGCATAAACTTAAACGATTATACAATGCCGAGACTTGCGGATTTACTCGGCTTTATCAAAAATAAAAATAAATTTGATAAAATAACATTGTTTAAGTGGCTAATTTCTCTTGGTGGGGAAGGAGCTGTTTTTGATGATAGAGAAGTTTTTAAAAATTGCTTTTTTATTGTTAGAAATAGTAAAAAAGTTGATTGAAATAATCAATCAACTAAACTAAAAAACCACTAAAATTATAGAATAGCCTTGCTTAGCCTATACTTAAACAATACTCACGCCAAGAGAGCAAGGCTCTTGGCTTTTCTTAAGCTCCTTTAATGCTTAAATGGGGCAACTTTACTACTTGAGAATTTACCTTTTTGTTTTATTTCTACTATTTTAAAGAACTCAGTTGTCCCTTTTAAGCATTAATCTAAAAGGAGAAAAAATGAAAGCTTATCACACGAAAGAACAAGTCATCATAAAACTAAGTAAAGATGAATATAGAAAAGAAATGAAATTAAATAAGTATTTAAAAGATGAAAATAAATCTTTAAAAACTAAAATTTCTAATCTTGAAAATGAAAAAATAGAACTTTTAAAAGAGTTAAAAGACCAAATAGAAGCAAATATGAAAAATATAAAAGAAATTAGCTCTTTGCAAAATAAAATTTATGAGCTTCTTTATGCAAAAGAAAGGTCGAAACTATGTTCTTAAATAGTAAAAAAAATGAAAAAATAAGATATTTAGAAAAAGAAATTCAAAGGCTAAAAGGTGTAATAGCATTAAAAGATACTGCTATAAATGAAATTTCATTGAAGCTAGAAGAAGAAATTAAAATCAATGTAAAACTTAGTAATTTTCGTATAAAAATACTTGATGCTTTAGGGCTTATAGGCGTTTTTAAAAATGATGATAAAGCTATTAAAGAAGTAAAAAGATTAAAGGATAAAGAATTATGAAAAGACAAACAAAACCGCTAAGTATAAGAATTCCATTAGAATTAAAAGAAGAGTTGCAAAAAATAGCAGATAAAGAATACCGCCCTTTAGCAACTCAAATAGTTAAAATTTTAAGCGATTATGTTAAAAACTACCAAGGAAAATATCCAGGGTAATCTTCTCTATTTGTAAGATTGAATTTTCGTTCATAATCTTTTATATAATCTTCAATGATTTTTCTTATTTGCAGGGCCATAGGGCGATACTCAAGTTCGCATATAAAAGCAAGCTTTTCTTTTGTCAAGGTATCAAGTCTTACTGATATTATTTCGGATTTATTATTTTTTTGATTTTCTTCCATTAATTTACCTTTTTTTGTAATTTATTGTAATTTTACAAAAAAAAGTTTTTTTTGTAAAGCATACATTGTATTACTTGACAATACAAAAATAATTTTATATAATTTTGTAATTCTTAAGAATACAAAAAATTACAAAAGGATACCAATGAGTCAAGAAGAAAAGTTTTTAGAATGTTTAACAAAAGCAACTAAAGGTAAAAAAGATTTGACTAATTTTGAAGTATTGGAATTTGCTTTCAGTATATTTTGTTGCCTTGATAATTATATTCAAAATAACAAGGCTAGAGATAAAAAAATTTTAAAATTATTAAAAGGAGATGAAAAATGAATTTAGAACTTTTTAAAAAAGATGAAAATAAAGAAATAAGCTTAACTTCTTTGGAAATAGCAGAACTTACAGGAAAAGAACATTTTCATGTTATAAGAGATATAGAAACTTACTTAGAAAAAGTGGTTGAAGGGGGTATATCCAAATTTGGAGACACCTACCAAAACACACAAAATAAACAATCTTACAAGTGTTACCGCTTACCAAAAAGAGAAGTATTGATTTTAGTGAGTGGATATAGTGTTGAGCTAAGAGCAAAGATAATCGATAGATTAGAATACTTAGAAAATGAGCTTAAAAAACAAAGTTATAAACCGCTTTCATTAAAAGAAAGTTTGCAAATGCAATTAGAACTTTTAGAGAGAAATGAAAAGCTTCAAATTGAAAATGTAAATTTAAAAAATGAAGCCAAAGAAAACGCACCACTTATTCACTTTGCAAATCGTATAAAAGATACTAATGATGCTATTTTAATAAGAGATTTCGCAAAAATACTTTATGAAAAAAATAAAATTGAAATCGGAGAAAAAAGACTTTTTGCTTTTTTAAGGGATAATGGCTTTTTAATGAGTGATAACAAACCTTATCAAAAATGCATAGAGCAAGGGCTTTTTAAAGTAAGTGAAACAACTATCAGCACAATAAATGGAGATAGATTAGTAAGCACAACGAAAATCACAGGCAAAGGACAAATTAAAATCGCAAATTTATTATTAGAAGGAATTAATCATGCAGTATAAAATAATCGACTTAGAACAAGGTAGCCATGAATGGTTAAATTTTAGAAAAGGAAAAATAGGTGCATCGATGGTAGCATCTTGCGTAGGTATCAAAGGTGCTTTTAATTCCAAAGAAGAAGCAAAAGATATCATCTTGGGACTTAAAGAAGTTTATCAAAATGAAACTATGAAAAAAGGCAATAACTATGAAGCTTTGATTAGAGCTAGAGTTGAGTTTTTACATTCTGTGAGTATCACTCCTGTAGTTTTGCAAAGTCTAGAAAATGAAATGTTTATAGCAAGTTTAGATGGTATTGATGAAAATGGGGTTGTTTATGAGTTTAAATATTCGCAAGATGAGTATGATTTTATCAAAAGAAATAAAAAGCCAAGTGATAAATACTACGCTCAAGTGCAATTTCAACTCTATATCAGTGGTAAAGAAAAATGCATTTTTGTAGCCATGAATAAAGAAGAAGAGATTGTAGAGTGCGAAGTTTCAAAAGATGAAGCTTATCAAGAATGGTTGGTTAAAAATATAAAGCAATTTATATTAGATTATATCATAGATCAAAAAAGTGAATATAAAGAGCTTGAAGATACTAAAGCAAAAAATCTAACGATTGAAATTATAAGGCTTGAAAACACGATTAAACCTATTAAAGAAAAGCTAGAAAGTCTTAAAAAAGAACTCATAGCCTTAGCAAATGGAGAAAAAGCAAGATGTTTGGATATTACAATTTATCCGCAAAGTAGAACTACAATTGATTATAAGGGCTTTTTAGAGCAAAAAAATATTACTGTGCCTAAAGAGTTTTATAAAGAAAGTATTTCAATGTGTTTAAAAATCAAAAAAGGAGCATAAAATGAGTAATGAAGTTGTATTAAAAGAAGAAAATAAATTAGAAATAAATTTTAATCCTTATGAGTTGGCTTTGGTAAAAGGTGATTTATCAAAACTTAGTGATGTAGAACGAGCGAGTTATGTTAAAAATCTTTGTGAAAGTTTAAGCTTAAACATGCTTACAAAGCCTTTTGAATATATAGTATTAAATGGCAAACTTACTTTATATGCAAATAAATCAGCAACAGATCAGCTAAGACAAATAAGAAAAGTAAGTATTACAAAAACAGAAGTGGCACAAGTTGGCGATATTTATATGGTTACAGCCTACGCAGCAACACCAGATGGAAGAACTGATTGCGATACAGGTGCTTTAAATATTAAAAATTTAGGTGGCGATAATTTAGCAAACGCAATAATGAAAGCTATCACAAAAGCAAAAAGGCGTGTAACCTTAAGTATTTGCGGACTTGGAATGCTTGATGAAAGTGAATTAGAAACAATAAAGGAAAAGCGATTTTTAAATCCAAATGAAGATTTAAAAGTTTGGGGTAGTGATGAAAAAATAGCTTTAGAAAATAAAGCAAAAGAGATAAAAGCTTTAGGTGCTGAACTTAGAAAATTTATGAGTGATAATGGTTTAAACACCCAAGAGCAAAACAATTTTATAAAAAAACATTCTTTATTTACAAGTGAAAAAATACAAGAAGTTCTAAGTAATAAAGATGAATTTTTAACACAATTAAAAGGAGGATTATAATGTTACCAGCATTTAAGGCAAGTTTTGAAGTGGCAAATTATTCGCCAAGCGTAGAGTATTTAAGTGAAGGTGGGCTTTATAGCGGAGTTTTCCGCAAAGCCTTTTTATATGATAAATTGGCAAGCGATGGAAGCAATAATACTTTTATTTGTTTTGAATTTTTAACCAGAAAAGAGCAAAAACTAGCTATTTTTAATCTTTTTGTAGCTAAAAATAACGATTTTAGCTATATCAATAAAAATGGAGAAAAAGAAAATTATTTAGGATTTAGACAATTAAATGCTATTATGAAATTCTTTGGAATTGATGAACTTGATTTTAGCGAAAAGGGAAATGAGAATGTTTTTGGGGTGCAGACTGAAGTTATTTATCTAAATTCTTTAGTTAATAAACTTTTAGTTTTAGGTTTTGGAACAGAAGAATATTTAAGTAAAAATGGAGAACTTGCTAACAAAATCTTTCTTGATAGAATTTTTAATGAAAAAATGCAAAGCATGGATGAGTTTCAAAATAATAAAGAGCCTTTATCTATAAAATCTTTTAAAGCAAGGCATAAATCTTTAAATAACGACAATAATAAATCATTTATTCCAAAAGAAAATCAAAGCTATAATCCTTATGGAAATGAAGTAAAAAACAATAACAATGAAAAATATATCGAAATAGGAGATGATGATGATGAAAGTTTGCCGTTCTAATTATCTTGAAATTGTAAAAATCGTTCCATTTAGCGAGAGGAGAAGTTGCTTTTGTCATTTTTTAAGAAGCAATGGGATTGCAATTGAAAAAATAAATTATAAAAATCACATAAGTAAAAAAGAACTCAGAAAGGCTTACAAAATTTACAAAAGTAAGCCAAGCGGAAGAAATTACTTTCATGAAAAAAAGCTTATTATTAAAGCTTTTGAAGATGTTGAAAAATTTTTAAGGAATAAAAATGAAACTAAAAGACTTTGATTTTAGAATTTGGGATAATACTGAAAAGAGATATCTTAATGAAATAGAACTTCATAAATATGACAAATCTCCTGTAGAAGCAGGAGCCACATTTACTGAAACTGACAGAATTAATGAAGTAGAGTTTGTAAAGAATAAGAATGATTTAGAGATAGAGTTATTTACAGGCTACTATGATTACAAAGGTAATAAAATCTATATAGGAGATATTATAGAATGCTTAGTATTTACTAATGAAAAAAATTCAGAAATATTTTATGAAATTATTTGTTTTGATATGGAGTTGGGATTGTGTTCTAAATTATCTAATGGAGATGGTGGGTACTTATTTGACCTTCGTAGACATAAAAATAATAAAACAATTGAAGATGTATATGTCGTAGGCAATATACACGAAAATAAAGAATTATTGAAAGGATGAAGATGAAAATAATTAAATATGGAAATGATGAAGGAATTGTGTTCGACAATGGCAACTCATTGTGGGACACTTATAGTCAAAGTTGTTGTGAATACAATTACGCAAAGTGGGATCAATTAGAACCATCAGCGTTAAATTATGACTTTGATGAAGAAAGTTTTCAACTGGTGCCAAATGATTATGGTTTCAGATTTGGAGATAAAAACAGAACATTCTTTATTCCTTGTTACTCGGAACAAAATGGAGAGTATAGTTATAGGATAACAATAATATATGAAGACAAATCTGGGAAAACTTTAAAAGAAATAAACACTGAATGCGAGGGAGCTGAGGAGTAAAAATGAAACTAAATTTATATAACGACCATTTTCAAAATTTTAAAAGATATAATATACCAAAAGCACAGCTTGTAATAGCTGATATTCCTTATAATCTAAGAAACAATGCTTATGCTTCATCTCCTGAATGGTATATAAATGGGGATAATAAAAATGGAGAAAGCAAAAAAGCAAACAAGGCATTTTTTGATACAGATAATGATTTTAGAGTTAGCGAATTTATGCACTTTTGCTCAAAAATGCTTATAAAAGAACCTAAAGAATGCGGTAAAAGTCCTTGCATGATTGTTTTTTGCTCTTTTGAACAACAAGTAATGTTAATTGAAGTAGCTAAAAAATATGGCTTTAATCATTATATAAATTTGGTTTTTAGAAAACAAAGCTCATCTCAAGTTTTAAAAGCAAATATGAAAATAGTTGGAAATTGTGAATATGCTTTAATCTTATATCGTGAAAAACTTCCAAAATTTAACAATGATGGAAAGATGATTTATAACTGCATGGATTGGCAAAAAGATGAAGGTATTCCTAAAGTACATCCCACACAAAAGCCTATTAAATTGCTAGAAAGATTAATCACTATTTTTACAGATGCAGGTGATGTTGTTATAGATCCATGCGCTGGAAGCGGAAGCACTCTTTTAGCAGCTACAAATTTAAACCGCAAAGCTTATGGCTTTGAGATTAAAAAAGACTTTTTTAAAAGTGCTAATGAAATTATGTTTAAACATATAGAAAGAAGTCTATTTGCTTAAGTAAAATTTTGATAAAATAATAAAAGAATAATTATTAATAAAGAAAGAAATACATGTCAGAACAAACTTATGAGTTAAGATTTGAATATTTTAATGAAGAAAATGCTACATTATTTTTCCAAAAAATTACAGATTTTTTACTAAGTATTGATAAGTTGAATAATTCATTAGTATCTGTTTTTGGTATAGAAATTGATATAAATATTCAAATTAAATCTATAGAAAAAGGCTCTATAAGAATATGGATTGCTGAAAAACTTAACAAAATAAGCGATGATGATATAAAACATTATATTAGCAATCCGAGAGAATTACTTGCTGATTTGCTTATAAAATCTAAAAAAATGATTTTAGAGAAAATACAAGATAAAAAATGCCAAGATATTCCAAAAGAATATAAAAACATTATAGAAAAAAGCGACTTAAAAGATTTTGGATACAACAATAATGAAACCAATCTATTAACCTGTGTATCAGATCTAACACATAAAGCAAAGGAGTTTAAACATAAACCTATGATAATATTTGAAGAAAAAGTATATGGAATAAGTGAAACATTTGATTATAACCCAAAAACAGCTGATGGAGTTAAGGAGCAAATAAGTAAAATGCAAGGTGCGTTTATAATAAAAAAGCCAGATTTAACCGGAGAAAGTAAATGGGAAATTATTAACGACAAGGTTATAAAAGTTAAAATCAATGATGAAAATTTTAAAAACAAACTCAAAGACAGAAGTATAAAACTATCTTACGGGGATAAGATAAAAGGCGTTTTAATTTCTAAAACCTATATTAGCAAAGATTTGGAAGTTTTAGAAAATGAATATTTTTTAGAAGATATCAAAGGCATTATTGAGCCAAGTTATACACAAGAAAAAAGTTTATTTAAATAAAGGAGAATTAATGCAAAACTTAGAAAAATATAGAAAAGAAATATTTAAAAATGAAACTTCAGCAGGTGATGAAGGTGTTATAGCAGAAAGTATAGATATAGTAAATGATAAGTTTGGACTCAATCAAGAACAAATGCTACAAGCCCTTAACTTTTTATATAGTATAAAAGATAGTTTTTTAGGAAGAACAAAAAAAGAACCATCGGATAATATAGTAAATGAATTATCTTCTAAGATTATAAAGTATCTAAGACCAACATTGATTGTGTCAGAAAAAGAATTCAAAAAAGAAATTGACGAATTTTTATTGGACTATGGCTTAAAAATCCATATACAGGAAACAAACCCTTATGAAAAAATATATAGTATATATAAAGAATGGCAATTAGAAGATAATGATAATTTGTTTTTTAATCGAAAATCTGTAGGTATGTGGATAGAATGGTTTAAAGATAGCTATAAATATATATTTGATTTACATTTTTCTTCAGTAGAAAAAGAAAGCAGAGGTAGCAATCTTATACAATTAAAGGTTAGTGACAAATTAAAAAATGAATTGCAAAAAAAAGCAGATGAAGTAGGTGTTCCACTTACAACATATATTTATCATTTATTGATAGAAAGGATAGAGAAAATTTAAAATAGACTTTTTGATAAATTTATCAAAAAGTATTTTATTTTAATATTATAATACTTTATATAAATACTTTAAAATATTTAAGCAATTTATAAATATTAATTTATTATACTTTTGTAGATTAAAACAATACAGGAGTATATCAAATGCAAATACAGAAAATTCAAATCTACAATGATAAAACAATAGGTGCTGAAATAAATTCGGCTAATGCAAGAGAAATATTCCAATTTTTAAATTCAGAGCAAGAATATGCGAACTGGATTAAAAATCGTATAAGTCACTACGACTTCATTGAAAACCAAGACTATATAATAGAACTTGTTTATACAAAAGGTCGCCCTCGCAAAGAATACTATGTAACCTTAAATATGGCAAAAGAGCTTTGCATGGTTGAGAATAACGAAAAGGGAAGACAAGCGAGGCGTTATTTTATAGACTGCGAAAAACGCCTTAAAAACCTTGAAGCTGAACAGATGCAAAAACTAGCTTTTAGACAGAGCTTAGGTTATAAATCACAGCTTAAACAACAAAAGGAACATTATGAAAACAAAATTAAAGCCCTTAAATACGACTTAGAAAATAAAAAGGAGCTAAGCTTTAAAAGAAAACTTAGCAAGGAAGAATTACTAGAACTTAGAAAAATCTTAGCCAAGGATTATGATATGCTTTGCATAAAAGAGTGGGAAATGAGTTTAGTTGCAGAAAAAATAGGCAAAAATTTAGTGTTTGAAGCTGTTTTAAATAAGCTTGAAAAAGAGCTTATTTATTGGAAAAATTATGATGAATACGAAGAAAAATGGAGAAAGATGCTAAGGAGTTAAAATGGGAATTTTAAAAAGACTTGATGAAACTATCATTATCGAAGATGATAGGAAAAGTGAAAAAGAATTAGTTGAGTATTGTATTTTAGAAGGGATTTCTTTAAATAATGCAAACTTGGAAAATATAAATTTAAGTGGATTAGATTTTAATAATGCATTTATAAATGGAGCTAGTTTTAAAAATTCTAATTTAAATGATATTTCAAGCAAAAATACATCTTTTATAGATTGTGATTTCAGCGGTGCAAGTTTTAATTTTTGTAATTTCTTAAGAACAGAATTTGAAAATTGTATATTTGAAAATGTAGATCTTAGGGATTGTGTAGGCGATATGAAAAATATCTTTAGTGTTGTCGTTGATACATATGTTATGACTTTTACAAAAACTATGATGAATTTAGGGTGTGATACTAAAACAATAAAAGAATGGCGTAATTTAAGCGTTGATGATTTAGAAGATGAAGAACAGAAATGGCTTTGGAATTATTACAAGGATACTATTTTTGAAATTATAGATAAAAGATTAGGAGTTGAAAATGGTTAAAAAATATTTTAGAGAAAAAGAATTGAGCGAATATTTAGGAGTTAGTATAACATCATTATTTAAGTTAAGACAAGATGGTAAAATACCTTACATTCGCATAGGAAAATCCATAAGATATGAAATAAAAGAAATAGAAAAATGGCTTAAAGCTAAAAGACATTAAAAGCAAAACTCACAAAGAGAGTTTAAGTAATTTCCATACCATTGCATAAGTTTTACTCTTAAATCAATTGCCTTGGCTCTGTTGTAAGCCCTTTCTATTTCATTACCGCTTATATGATGTAATATCATTTCTGCTATATCTTTACTAATACCTTGCTGAATTAACTCATTGCTTTTATTAGTATAAACACTTCTAAAAGTAGAACGATATCCATGTATAGTGTGCTCTAAATTATAAAATTTAAAAAATCTTACAGCAAAATTCTCGCTAATAGTTCCATTATTATTAGCGAAAATATACTTTTTATCTCCATTTAAAATTCTTTGTATATCTAGTATCTTTAAAGCATATTTATTTAAAGGAATAATATTATCACCATTAGTTCTTACTTTCATTTCATCTGCTTTTATAATCCAAAGATTGTTTTCAAAGTCAATATCACTCCATTTAGCAAATCGAATATTTTTACTTCTTTGTGCTGTTAAAAGCGTAAAATAAATTGCATTAATTATAGTTGTATTTGTCCGTGGATGATTTTTATATTCTTTCATACATTCTAACATATTTTTTATTTCTTGTTCTTCTACTATAGCTTTAAAATGTTTAACTTTATTGTGATTTGCTTCATTGTAAAATTTCTTTAAATCTTTCAATTGAAGTATTATATCTGTTTTTAAGTCACCTCTTTGTCTACTAATCTCAAATATCCTACATAGCAAAGATATATTTTTATTTATTGTTTCGTATATTCCTTTTTTCTGCATTAAATCATAAATAGGTAGAAAATCATCTTTTTTCAATTCATTTATATCTTTTTGTCCCAAAGTTGGAATAATATATTTTTTAAAAATTGACTGTTCTTTTTTGATTGTAGCTGAATTTAATTTTTTAGATTTTATATCAACATAAAGAAAATTTGCTTTTTCAAGTGTCATAACCTTATCATTTTTGCCGATAAATTTTCCATCATACATTGATTTTAAAAGATCTTTTGCTTTTTCTCTTGCATTTGTAACATTTAAAACACCTTTTTGGCATTCCCCTATTGTTATAAAATTTTTAAATTTTGAAGCTCTTAAATAAAAAACTTTTTTACCTGTTGGATTAACTCGGACATATAATTCTTTTGGTTCTCCTACGCTAATCATATACCTTTTATCTTTTATTTCTAAATTGTCTATATCTTTTTGAGTTAGCATTAAAAAAACCTTTTTTAGTATTTTTGTAGCCAGAATTAGCTTTTTTACTTTGGCTACATAAATGGCTACAAAATTATAAGAAAAAATAGAAAAAATTTCAATCATAATGAAAAATTTTAATGTAGAAAAGTTGTTAAAATAGTGTATTTTGCATCTTAATATTACTTAATGAATTACTACTTGGTGTCCACGGCGAGATTCGAACTCACGGCCTCAAAATTAGGAATTTTGCGCTCTATCCTGCTGAGCTACGAGGACAGAAAGCGGGAAAAATCCCGCTAAAAATTTAACCGTTTCTTTTTTTGATGATTTCATCCGCAACATTTTTAGGAACTTCATCATAGTGATCAAATTCCATAGAATAAGTCGCACGACCTTGAGTTTGACTTCTAAGATCAGTTGAATAACCAAACATTTCAGCCAAAGGACAAAATGCTGTGATGATTTTATTTCCACCACGCTCATCCATGCTATTTACTTGACCACGACGTTTGTTAAGATCGCCAATAACATCACCCATGTAATCTTCAGGAGTTTCTACTTCGACTTTCATCATAGGCTCTAAGATCACAGCGCCTGCTTTTCTAGCACCTTCTTTAAAGCCCATAGAAGCAGCAAGTTTAAACGCCATCTCAGATGAATCCACTTCGTGATAACTTCCATCATAAACAGTTACTTTAACATCTTCTACAGGATAACCTGCTAAAACACCATTTTGTAATGCTTCTTGAACACCTTTATCAACTGCAGGAATGTATTCTTTTGGAATCACCCCACCTTTGATATCATTAACAAATTCATATCCACTACCTGGCTCAAGTGGTTCAAGGCGTAAGAATACATGTCCATACTGACCACGACCACCTGATTGTTTAGCGTATTTGTATTCTTGTTCAACAGCTTTTCTAATAGTTTCACGATAAGCAACTTGTGGTTGACCTACTTCAGCTTCAACTTTAAATTCACGAAGCATTCTATCAACGATAATTTCAAGGTGTAACTCACCCATACCTGAAATAATAGTTTGACCACTTTCTTCATCTGTAGAAACTCTAAAACTTGGATCTTCTTGTGCTAATTTATTTAAAGCAATAGACATTTTTTCTTGATCAGCTTTAGTTTTTGGCTCAACTGCAACAGAAATAACTGGATCTGGAAAATCCATTCTTTCAAGGATTACCTTATCTTTTTCACTTGCAAGAGTATCCCCTGTTAAAGTATCTTTAAGTCCTACAACAGCACCAATTTCTCCTGCGTAAAGCACTTTAATCTCTTCTCTTTTGTTAGAGTGCATTTTTAACAAACGACCAATTCTTTCTTTTTTATCTTTAGTTGAGTTATAAGCATAAGAACCGCTTTCTAAACAACCGCGATAAACACGCACGAAAGTAAGTTGTCCTACAAATGGATCTGTCATGATTTTAAATGCAAGTCCTGCAAACTCGCCATCATCGGTTGATTTTACAGAAACTTCTGTGCCATCTTCATATTCACCCTTGATATTTGCCACTTCATCAGGAGCTGGTAAATAAGCCACAACAGCATCAAGTAAAGGCTGAACCCCTTTATTTTTAAACGCTGTACCGCAAAGCATAGGAACGATAGAAAGACTTAAACATCCTGCTTTAATCCCTGTTTTAATCTCTTCAAGGCTTAATTCTTCTCCGCCTAAATATTTTTCCATCAACTCATCTGAAGTTTCAGAAACTGCTTCTATCATTTTTGTACGATATTCTTCTGCCTTTTCTTTAAGTTCAGCTGGAATTTCTTTTTCTACATAATCAGTTGGCTTAGTATCATCTTCCCAAACTAAAGCTTTCATAGTTACAAGATCGATTACGCCTTTAAAATTATCCTCAGCACCAATTGGAATTTGAAGTGGAACTGGATTAGCTTTTAAACGGTTGCGAATTTGATCTTCTACATTGTAAAAATTTGCACCGATTCTATCCATTTTGTTTACAAATACTATTCTTGGAACACCGTATTTATTTGCTTGTCTCCAAACTGTTTCACTTTGAGGTTGCACCCCACCCACTGAACAAAATACCGCAACAGCACCATCAAGAACACGCATAGATCTTTCAACTTCAATTGTAAAATCAACGTGGCCTGGAGTGTCAATAAGGTTGATTTGATGGTCTTTCCAAAAACAAGTTGTAGCCGCAGAAGTGATAGTAATCCCACGCTCTTTCTCTTGTTCCATCCAGTCCATAGTTGCAGCACCATCATGAACTTCACCGATTTTATGACTCATGCCTGTAAAGAAAAGAATTCTTTCAGATGTAGTCGTTTTACCCGCATCGATGTGAGCAGCAATACCGATATTTCTAACTTTTTTTAAAGGAGTACTTCTTGACATACACACTCCTTCTTACCAACGATAGTGAGCAAATGCTTTATTTGCTTCAGCCATTTTATAAGTATCTTCTTTCTTCTTAAATGAAGCACCTTTGCTATTAGCAGCATCTAAAAGCTCAGCTGCAAGTTTATCAATCATAGTTCTTTCACTTCTTTTTCTTGCAAAAGAAATAATCCAACGAATCGCCAAAGCTTGTTGTCTAGCAGGGCGAACTTCTACTGGAACTTGATAGGTTGCACCACCTACACGACGAGATTTCACTTCTAATAAAGGCTTGATATTTTCAATCGCATCATTAAAAATATCAATACCTTTTTTCTCGCCACCTTTTTTATCAATAGCTTCTAAAGCACCATACATAATTGTTGTAGCTGTGCTTTTTTTACCATCATACATTAAAGAATTAATAAATTTTGTGATTACTTTATTACCATAAATCGGATCAGGCAAGACTTCTCTTACCGGAGCTTTTCTTCTTCTCATTATTTTTCCTTCAAATTTTAAATTTTACTCAAACAAAATCAAATCTAACGGATTTGTCTGTATGAATGATTATTTTGCAGCGCCTGCTTTAGGGCGTTTAGCACCATATTTAGAACGAGAAACTGTTCTTTTTGCAACACCTGCTGTATCAAGAGCACCACGAACGATGTGATATTTAACCCCTGGTAAGTCTTTTACCCTACCGCCACGCACTAAAACAATGCTGTGTTCTTGCAAGTTATGACCTTCACCGCCGATATAGCTGATCACTTCAAAGCCACTAGTAAGTCTTACTTTGGCAACTTTTCTTAACGCTGAGTTTGGTTTTTTAGGTGTTGTAGTATAAACCCTAGTGCAAACTCCCCTTCTTTGTGGACAATTTTTAAGCGCTGGAGATTTAGATTTTTCTAAAACTTTTTTGCGCTCTTTTCTAACCAATTGATTTATGGTAGGCACAATAATTCCTTTCTTTAAAAATGTAATAAACTTTGGATGATATCTAATTTTTGCTTATAATTTAGTTAAAAAATATTTAAATGAGGAAATATAGCCCTAAAAAAGGGCTATTGATAAAAAGTTATTCTTGTTCTTTAAGTTTTAAATTTTGTTCACCATAAAGCCCTGTTCCAACAGGTATCATTCTACCTAGAATAACATTTTCTTTTAAATCTTCTAAGTAGTCAAATTTACCCGCTATACTTGCTTCGGTTAGAACTTTAGTAGTTTCTTGGAATGAAGCTGCAGAAATCACACTATCACTTCCAATCGCTGCTCTTGTTACACCTAAAAGCACAGGCTCAGCAATAGCAGGTTCTCCACCCATTCTAATGATTCTTTCGTTTTCTTCACGGAATTTACGTCTTGAAACCAAATCACCCTCGATAAATTTCGTATGTCCACTATCTACAACTTTTACTTGTCTTAGCATTTGAGAAACGATAACTTCTATATGTTTATCAGAAATCACAACACCTTGTCCGCGATAAACTTGTTGAATTTCAGAAATCAAATAATAATGCAAGGCTTTTTCACCTAAAATTTTAAGCACATCATGACTTGAAACAACTCCATCTGTAAGTTTTTCACCTGCATGGATAAACTCGCCATCTCTTACTTGAATGTGTTTTGATTTATCTATTAAATACTCAGCACTTGTACCATCTTCTGCTTGGATAATAATTCTTTCTTTAGAACGCAAAGGTTTATCAAAACGAACAACACCATCAATTTCTGCAATCACAGCCGCATTTTTTGGTTTTCTTGCTTCAAAAAGTTCAGAAACTCTTGGAAGACCTCCTGTAATATCTTTTGATTTAGCTGCAGCTTTTGGAGTTTTTGCTAAAATATCTGCTTGAGCGATTTTATCACCATCATGAACAAAAATAACGGTTTTTGGTTCAAGCTGATAACGCACAGCCTTATCACCTTTTCCTGCAATTACCAAAGTTGGTCTAACTCCGCTTGGCAAATACTCATTAATCACTAAAGAACGCTTACCTGTAGCTTCATCAATTTGCTCATCAGCACTATAACCTGCTTCAATATCCTCAAAGCTTATAACACCATCAATTTCTGCAATGATAGTATTATTATAAGCATCCCATTCTGCAATCACTTTTCTTTCTTTTTTAGGAGCACTTGCAATGATGGTATTTGCATCATCGATTTTTTCACTATCATTAAATTCTATCTTAGATTCTCTTGGGATATAGTGTCTTTTTGCTTCTCTATCATTTTCATCAGCAATCACCACAAAGAATCCTTTTTCTTTAACAATATCGCCTTTTTTAACATTTTTTACTCTATCTAAACCATCGCCTTTAAGGATATAAAATTTAAGCGTTCCCTTTTCTCCTGCTTTGATATTTTGTACCACGGGCTCGCCATCTTCTACTAAAATTTCACTCGCAAAAGGAATACGATTAGGAACGTTCCAACCCTCTTTAATCACTTCCACGATACTTTCATTTTCTTCTACTTGCATACCACTTTGATATGGCAAATAAAGTTTTCCATCTATACTACCACTTACGCCTGCTAATTCATTTGGTTTAGCAAGATCGTATTTTCTTAGTATGTATTTTACTTCTTGTTTTTTATCTTTAATAGAAACAATCACATCTTCATGAATATTTTCTATATTAATCACACCTTTAAATGGAGTTTTGATTTTTGGCTCCACAAGTAAAATCGCCGCATTTCTACGATTTGCTACGATATTTTTACCTTCTTTATTTTTATAAGTTTTAAGATTATAAAATCTTATAAAACCTTCTTTTTGTGCGCTTACTTGTCTATCTTGTAAATCCGTACTTGCAGTCCCCCCGCTGTGGAAAGTTCTTAGAGTTAGCTGCGTCCCTGGCTCGCCGATAGATTGAGCGGAAATAATTCCTACTGCTTCACCTGGTTTTACTAATTTACCTTCGCCAAGATTGATACCATAACATTTTGCACAAATTCCTTTTTTAGCTTTGCAAGTAATAGGAGTGCGGATATTGACACTTTTTATACCGCTTTCTCCAAGAATTTTTGCTTTTTCCTCATCCATTAAAGTACCTTCTGCAAAAAGCACAGAATTTGTAATAGGATCGATCACATCTTCAGCTAAAACCCTGCCTAAAATTCTTTCTTCTAAAGTTTCTATAATAGAACTATCTGCGGTAATTTCATTGATTTCAACACCTTCATGCGTTCCACAATCTTCAATAGTAATTTTTACATTTTGTGCAACATCGATAAGTTTTCTTGTCAAATAACCCGCATTTGCTGTTTTAAGAGCGGTATCTGCAAGACCTTTTCTAGCACCGTGAGTTGAAATAAAGTATTCAAGAACATTTAGCCCTTCACGGAAATTCGAAATAATAGGAGTTTCGATAATAGAACCATCAGGTTTAGTCATAAGTCCTCTCATCGCAGCAAGCTGAGAAATTTGAGCCGCACTACCCCTAGCACCAGAATCTGCCATCATATAAATAGAGTTAAAACCTTCTTTATCTTTTTCTACAAGCTTCATCATCTCTTTTGAAAGGACATTATTTGTACTTTTCCAAATATCAATGATTTTATTGTATCTTTCCCCTGAAGTAATCAAACCAAGATTATAAGAATTTTGAATTTCTCTTACTTGTTTTTTTGCTTCATCGATAGCTTTTTGCTTGTCATTAGGAACAATAATATCTGCAATCGAAATTGAAATACCTGCTTTAGTTGCATACTCAAAACCTAAATTTTTAAGTCTATCCAAGAAACTTGCTGTAATCTCTAAACCACCTTGTTTATAAACATAATCCACAAGCGCGGCAATGTCTTTTTTCTTTAAGACTTTATTCCAACTATTTTCAGGCACAAAATCAGGTAAAATGGATTTAATAATCAATCTTCCTGCTGTAGTGGTAATCTTTCTACCATCTACCATAGTTTGTATACTCGCATGAATATCCAAACACTTGCTTTCAAGCGCCATCATCACTTCATCAATACCTGTACAAATTTTATGCGAACCTTTAGCACCAGCTTTTTCTAGTGAAAGATAATAAATCCCTAAAACCATATCTTGAGATGGAACGGTTACAGACTTACCGCTTGCCGGCAAAAGAATATTCATTGATGAAAGCATAAGCACTTTGCATTCTGCAATGGCCTCTTGAGAAAGCGGTACATGCACTGCCATTTGATCCCCGTCAAAGTCCGCGTTAAATGCTGCACAAACCAAAGGATGAAGTTGTATAGCCTTACCTTCCACTAAAACAGGATGAAAAGCTTGGATAGAAAGTTTATGCAAAGTAGGCGCACGGTTTAACATAACAGGATGCCCTTTTACCACCTCTTCTAAACATTCCCAAACTTCATTAGTTTTGTTTTCTATCATTTTTTTAGCTTGTTTTACTGTGGTTGCATAACCTTTTTCTTCAAGCTTAGCTAAAAGATGTGGCTTAAAAAGCTCTAAAGCCATTTTTTTAGGTAAACCGCATTGATCCATTCTAAGTTTTGGACCTACAACAATAACGCTACGACCTGAAAAATCAACCCTCTTACCTAGTAGGTTTTGTCTAAAACGTCCTTGTTTGCCTTTAATAATTTCACTTAAAGATTTTAATGGGCGTTTATTTGCTCCTTTTACAGCATTAGCACGACGACCGTTGTCAAAAAGTGCATCAACAGCCTCTTGGAGCATTCTTTTTTCATTTCTTATAATGATTTCAGGTGCATCAAGTTCCATAAGTTTTTTAAGACGTGTATTTCTATTAATAACACGACGATATAAGTCATTCACATCAGAAACTGCAAATTTCCCACCATCTAAAGCCACTAAAGGACGCAAATCTGGCGGTAAAACTGGAAGATTTGTAATCATCATCCATTCAGGACGATTTGGTACGGCTTCATCGCTATCGGTATTGGCGTTTAAATTTGAATTTAAGAAATTTTCTACAACTTTTAAGCGTTTAATGATGGTTTTTTTCTTAGCCTCTGAATTTGTAGCCGCCATTTCTTCTTTAAGCTGATTTAAAAGCGCTACAAGATCTAAATTTGCAAGTAAATCACGAACAACTTCTCCACCCATTCTTGCTTTAAAGCCACTATTTTCATAGCGTTGCATTAAATTTTGATATTGCTCCTCGTTTAAAACATCGCAATATTCCACTTTTTTAGTACTTTCATTATCATAGAAAGCATCTCCTGGGTTTTCAACGATATAAGCTTCATAATAAAGCACGCGCTCAAGATCTTTCATCTTAACACCCAAAAGCGTCCCTATACGGCTTGGAAGAGAATTAACATACCAAATATGAGCCACAGGAGTTACAAGCTCAATATGCCCCATTCTAGAACGACGCACTTTTGAATTTGCTACTTCAACACCACATTTTTCACACTTAACGCCTTTAAAACGCATTTTTTTGTATTTACCACAAAGACACTCATAATCTCTTATAGGTCCAAAAATCTTTGCACAAAAAAGCCCATCTCTTTCAGGCTTTAAGGTTCTATAATTGATAGTTTCTGGTTTTTTTACTTCTCCATAAGACCATGATTTGATTTTTTCAGGACTTGCAAGTCTTAGTTGAAACGCTTCAAAATCTCTAGGTCTTGCATCTTCTTTGATTTCTATTACTTTAAATTTACTCATTATCTTCATCCTTATCAAAAATCTCAACATCTAAAGCAAGAGATTTAAGCTCATTGGTTAATACAAAAAATGTTTCAGGAATTCCTGTTGCTGGAACATTTTCACCTTTTGTCAATGCTTTATAAGCACTAAATCTACCTTCTACATCATCTGATTTTATGGTTAACATTTCTCTTAAAGTATGAGCCGCTCCATAAGCTTCAAGTGCCCAAACTTCCATTTCTCCAAATCTTTGTCCCCCAAAGAGTGCTTTACCACCCACAGGTTGTTGGGTAACTAAGCTGTAAGGTCCTGTACTTCTTGCGTGAACTTTCTCATCAACTAAGTGGTGGAGTTTTAGCATATACATACATCCTACATGAACACGCTCTGCGATTTTCTCACCCGTGCGTCCATCATAAAGTTCTGTTTTGCCGTCCATATCTATCTTGGCCATTTCAAAAAGCTTGCTAAATTCTTCTATATTTACACCTTCAAAAACAGGAGTAGCAAATTTAACTCCTTTACTCCAGTCTCTAGCATAGTTTAAAAGCTCTTCATTGCTTAAGCTTTTAATAAATTCTTTTTCGCTTGCAAGTCTTGGAATAGAACAAATTTCAAGCATTTTTGCTCTTAATTCTTTAAGAAAATCTTTTTGCTTTCTGTCAAAAATTTCTTGAATCTGATCTCCGAGTCTAAGTCCAATTAAACCCAAATGGCTTTCTAAAATTTGGCCTATATTCATACGACTTGGAACGCCAAGTGGATTAAGCGCAATATCCACGCTTTTGCCATTTGGTAAATAAGGCATATCCACTTCAGGAACTATAGTTGAAACTATACCTTTGTTTCCGTGGCGTCCTGCCATTTTATCACCGACTTTAAGCTTTCTCTTTGTAGCAATATAAACTTTAACAAGCTTAATTACCCCACTTGGTAAAATATCATCTTTTTCTAAAATTTCAAGCTTTTCATCGTGTTCTGCTTTTAATTTTTTCTTCTCATTTTGGAAATGATTTTTTAAATCATCGTATTCTTTTTGAATCTCTTTAGAATAAGCTTTAATCAAAGTTGTTAAAGTAAAACGATTGATTTTTTCAAGTTCGCTAATATCTGCAGTTTGTCCTTTTTTATAATTTTTATCTCCAATTTTTTGATCACTATTTAAAGGGGCTTTGGAAAGAAGAGCACAAACACGAAGCATTTCTTCTCTATCCATCATCAAAAGTCTATCATGATGTTCTTTTTCTAAAGCCATTTTTTCTTTATCATAAGATTTTATTGCGCGATCATCTTTTTCATAGCCTTTTTTAGTGAAAATTTTAACATCCACAACAACACCCTCTAAAGAAGCGGTTGCATAAAGTGATTTATTCACAACATGTCCTGCTTTTTCCCCAAAAATAGCTCTTAAAAGTCTTTCTTCAGGAGTTGGTTTAACCTCACCTTTTGGAGAAACCTTACCCACCAAAATCATACCTGGTTTGATATGGGTACCAATTTTTGCAATACCGCTCTCATCAAGATGTGCAACATCTTCTTCTTTTACATTTGGGATATCTTTGGTAATTTCTTCTATGCCGTCTTTTAGTTCTCTTGCTTCAATTTCTTTTTCATAAATGTGCACGCTTGTAAAGGTATCTTCACGAATAATTCTCTCACTTACAACTATAGCATCCTCATAGTTATAACCATTCCAAGGCATAAAAGCGATTAAAGCATTTTTACCTATAGCAAGTTCGCCTTGATCCATAGAAGGACCATCTGCGATAATTTGTCCTGCTTTTACTATATCACCTTTTTTAACAATAGGATGTTGAATATAATTTGTATTTTGATTGGTTCTTAAATTTTTCTCCATAGTATAATGGTCAATAAATGGACCTTTATCATCTTCACCTAAAATGAAAATACTTTTATTATCCACTTTCTCAACCACACCGCCACGCTTTGCTTTAACAGCTTCCCAAGCATCACGCGCAATAATTTGTTCCATACCTGTTCCTACTATCGGAGCTGAAGCAGTAAGAAGTGGCACAGCTTGACGTTGCATGTTTGAACCCATTAGTGCTCTGTTTGCATCATCGTGCTCTAAAAACGGAATCAAAGAAGCCGCAACCCCAACAACCATACCTGAGCAAAGATCGATTAATTGCACTTCTTCGCGTCTTGCAAGTATAGTTTCACCATCTTGTCTAGCCTCAACAAATTCTTCTACTATATTGCCTTTAGCATCAACCTTAGTTGAAGCTGGTGCGATAAATAAGCCTTCTTCTTGTGTTGCTGTAAGATAAACAACTTCATTAGTCACTTTACCATTTACAACTTTTCTATATGGTGCTTCAACAAAGCCAAGTTCATTTACTTTTGCATAAGTAGAAAGAGTGTTAATCAAACCAATATTTTGACCTTCAGGTGTTTCAACTGGACAAATTCTACCATAATGTGTCGCGTGAACATCACGCACTTCAAAACCTGCTCTTTCTTTTACAAGCCCACCTTCACCAAGCGCTGACAAACGACGCTTATGAGTAACCTCACTTAAAGGGTTGGTTTGATCCATAAATTGCGAAAGCTGACCTCCTGTAAAAAATTCAATGATAGTTGTAGTAATCATTTTAGGATTGATTAAATCATAAGGCATTACTTTATCAAGATCCGCATTTAAAGAAGTAAATTTATCTCTGATCGCCTTTTGCATTTTTGCAAGACCTAAATGAAGCTCATTGGCTAAAAGTTCACCTATAGAACGGATACGACGATTTCCTAAATGATCTCTATCATCAATATGTCCTTTACCATTTTTTACTTTAATTAAATATTTTGCAGTTTTAATAATATCTTCATTAGTCAAAACAGTAACATACTCAGGCACTTCAAGACCTAACTTATGGTTCATTTTCATACGACCCACCTTGGTAAGATCGTATCTTTCAGGATTGAAAAATAAATCATTTACAAAAGCCTTCGCTGCATCTTTTACCACAGGTTCACCTGGGCGCATAACTTTGTAAATTCTAATCGCAGCTAAATCATTTTCATCATCAATATTTTCACTTTGTTTAAGAAGTTTTAGAGTTTCTCCATCTTGAGCAAAGGAGTTAATAATCGCTGCATCAACGCCATTAGCCAAATCATTTGCTATATCAAAACTTTTTTGCTCTTTAATCTTAGCAAGCTTACTCTCATCTAACAAAGTTAAAGAATCAAATAAAACCTCTCCACTTTCTTTATCAATAATAGGATTTGCTAAATAACGATTAAGTAAAATTTCTACAGGATATTCTATCCATTTTAAACCGTCTTTAATAAGCTGTTCTGCTTTTTTCTTTGTAAGTCTTTTTCCAGCTTGATGAACGATTTTTCCTTTTTCATCTTTAATATCATATTCTATTCTATCCATAAAATCATTTGGATTAAATTCTGTTAAAAATTTATCTTTTTTCACATGTATAGTCTGAATAGGATAAAACAACTTAATAATATCTTGTTTTTTATACCCTAAAGCTCTAAAAAGCATAGTTACAGGAACTTTTCTACGCTTGTTGATTCTTACATACAAAACATCTTTGGCATCGTATTCAAAATAAAGCCACGAACCACGATCAGGAATAATTTGTGCTGTATAAACAAGCTTATTTGCAACCGTTGAGCTTTCTTCTTCTTTAAAAATAACACCAGGGCTTCTATGTAATTGATTTACAACCACCCTCTCAACCCCATTAATGATAAAAGATACACGATCTGTCATTAAAGGAATTTCGCGGATATAAATTTCTTGTTCTTTAATATCTTTTACGCCAACTTTTTCCCCTGTTTTTTCATCTTTTTCATGCAGAGTAAGACGGATTTTCATTTTTAAATTTACAGAATAAGTCAAACCTCTTTCCATGCATTCGCGAATGGTATATTTTGGCTTGCCTATTTCACTACTAACATATTCAAGACTCAATCTATTTTGCGGATCATGAATAGGAAAAATTGATTTAAAAACTTTTTCTATACCACTTTCACCATTATCAAGATTTAAAAAATAATCAAAACTCTTTTTTTGTAATTGTAGAAGATTTGGGATTTCTATTTGTTTTGAAATGTTTGAGAAGTCTACTCTTAAACGATTTCCTAATTTATTATCTAACATATCGCACATACCTCATGGTAAATTTTGTAAATTTAAAAAAGAAGACCTAAAAATTAGGTAAAAATAAAAAAAGAAGACTTGCCTTGGCAAATCTTCTTCTAAACTTTAAAGCTTAAAATTACTTAAGTTCTACTTTAGCACCAGCTTCTTCAAGTTGTTTTTTAGCTTCCTCAGCTTCAGCTTTAGCCACACCCTCTTTTAGAGTTGAAGGAGTTTGCTCAACTGCATCTTTTGCTTCTTTAAGACCAAGGCCTGTAAGAGCACGAACGATTTTAATAACTTCAATCTTTTTAGCACCGCCATCAGTTAAAACGATATCAAATTCAGTTTTTTCTTCAGCAGCAGCTGCAGCACCACCAGCTGCAGCACCACCAGCTACCATTACAGGAGCAGCAGACACACCAAATTTTTCTTCAAATTCTTTTACAAGTTCTGATAACTCAAGAACACTTAAATTTGAAATATATTCTAATACATCTTCTTTAGAAATTGCCATTTTTTATCCTTTTATTTAATTTATTCAGATTCTTTTTTATTTTTAAGCGCATTTAAACCTATTGTGAAATTGGTAATTGGCGCATTCCAAACTTGCAAAAGCATAGCAAGCAACTCATTGCGTGAAGGCATTTTAGCAAGAGCTTTAACCTTAGCAACATCTGCAACTTCGCCTTCAATATAAGCTGTTTTGATTTCAAATTTATCGTTATTTTCTTCAAATTTAGCAGCTACTTTTGAAACACTTAGCTGATCTTCGCCCCAAAGATAAATATTTGTATCTTTAAGAACTAGACCTGTTTTACCGGAATTGTTAAGAGCAATGTTAGCCAAAGTATTTTTAACAATTTGAACTTTTACATTGTTTTCTCTTGCATTATTTCTAAGCTCTTCTAGTTTTTTTGTGCTAAGACCTCTGTAATTACAAACTACAATAGCTTCACTAGCTTTAAAACCTTCTTCAAGTTTAGCAATAATCTCAACTTTTTCGCTTCTAGTCACATTTTCTCCTTTCCGATTGAGATTTCAAGTAGAGTGGAAATCCAATTAAGCTTATGCCTCGACTATCTTCAATCTAAAATAAACATCTCAAAAAATCAAAAATTTTTTCAAATGTTTATTTTAAAACAAAAGAGTTGCAAAAAAGCAACTCTTATTTCATATCAAGCAATTCTTGTGTTTCAAGCTTTACAGAAGGGCTCATTGTCAAAGATAAAGCCGCATTTTTAATATATCTACCTTTAGCTGCGGCAGGTTTGTGTTTGTTAATTGCCTTTACAAAAGTGCTAACATTGTCCCATAATTGTTCTTTGGAAAAACTTACTTTACCAAGACCTGCATGGATATTTCCTTGCTTATCAACACGGAAATTTACCTGACCACTTTTTGCATTATTAACTGCTTGAGCAACATCCATAGTAACTGTTCCGGTTTTAGGATTTGGCATTAAACCTTTTGGCCCTAAAATTCTACCAACTTTACCAACAAGTCCCATTAAATTTGGAGTAGCAATCAAAACATCAAAATTCATATTACCTTTTTGAATTTCTTCTACTAAATCATCGCTACCCACAATATCTGCACCAGCATTTTTCGCTTCATCAGCTTTTGCGTCTTTTGCAATTACAGCAACACGAACTTTTTTACCCGTTCCAGCAGGTAAAACAACAGATCCTCTTACCATTTGATCTGCATGTCTTGGATCAACATTAAGTTTTAAAGCAATTTCTACAGTCTCATCAAATTTAGCAGACTTTAAAGTCTTTATTGTATCAATTGCATCGCTTAAAGCATACTCTTTATTTGAATCAATTTTTTGTGATAATTCTTTTAATCTTTTTGCTATCTTAGCCATTTATTTTCTCCGCATTTTAAAGTGCTACCGCCTTTTACCTTGGCGGTGAAAGGATTAATCTACGATTTCAACACCCATAGAACGAGCTGAACCTGCAATAATTTTAACAGCTTGATCTCTATCTTTAGTATTTAAATCTGCAATTTTCTTATCTACTATTTCTAAAACTTGAGCACGAGTTAACTTACCCACCTTATTTTTAAGTGGATTATCCGTACCTTTAGAAATTCCAGCTGCTTTTTTGATCAAATCCGTAGCTGGCGGTTGTTTTGTAATAAAAGTAAAACTTTTATCTGCATAAACAGTGATAACAACAGGGATATTAAAACCTGCCATATCTTTTGTTCTTTCATTAAAAGCCTTACAAAACTCCATAATATTAACACCTTGCTGACCCAAAGCAGGACCAACAGGTGGTGATGGGTTTGCTTTTGTGGCAGCAATTTGCAATTTAATTTCGCCTACGACTTTTTTAGCCATAACAAATCTCCTTACTTGATATAAATTAAATTATTTTCTCAACTTGAGAATATAAGATCTCCACTGGAGTTGAACGTCCAAAAATAGAAACATTTAATTTTAATAAACCACGAACCATATCATACTCTTCTACAATTGCAGTAAAGTTTGCAAATGGCCCTTCTGTGATTCTCACATTTTCCCCTTCTTCAAAAGAAATCTTTGGTTTAGGCGCTGCACGATTGTGAACTTTTTCCAAAATCAAATTAATATCTTTTTCTGTTAAAGGGGTTGGCTTTTTAGATTCTCCAATAAAACGACCAACCTTTGGAAGAGATTGAATGCGATGCCAAAGCTCTGTATTTAAATCAAGAAGTGCAAAAACGTATCCTGAATACAAACTTCTTTCGCTAATCTTTTCTTTTCCATTCTTAAATTCAATAACATCTTCAGTTGGAACAACAATTTCTTTAAGTTGTTCTTCAATTCCGTTATCTTTTACTAAATTTTCAATGGCTCTTTTAACTGCCATTTCACTGCCAGCATAAGTTTGAATTGCATACCATTTATGAGTACTCATTTACTCTCCTTATACGATCGCAGAAACAATAGAGGACATAAGCCAATCCACTAACGCCAAAAACAAAGAAATCACCGCAACAACCACAAAAACTGTAATATAGGCATTTCTTACCTGTTCTTTTAAAGGAAAAATTACTTTCCTTAATTCGGCTTTTGATAATTTAAAATAAGTTATTAATTTTTCCATTTATTTAAACCTTAATTATGGCAGGGCAAGAGGGATTCGAACCCCCAACCATCGGATTTGGAATCCGGCGCTCTACCGTTGGAGCTATTGCCCTAAGGGCGCAAGCTTAACTTTTTAGCTTAACTTCTTTGTGAAGTGTATGTTTTTTTAATCTTGGGCAATATTTTTTTAATTCTAATTTTTCAGTAGTATTTTTACTATTTTTATAGGTGCTATAATTAATATCACCACATTCTTCACACTTTAAACCAACTTTAATTCTCATTTCAATTTTCCTTAAAAAATTAAAGCCAAGCTTTTAACTTGGCTTTATTAAATTATTTAATAATTTTAGAAACAACACCTGAACCAACAGTTTTACCACCTTCACGAATAGCAAAACGAGTTCCTTCTTCAAGTGCTACTGGAGCGATCAAGCTTACAGTAATTCTCACATTTTCACCTGGCATAACCATTTCAACACCATCAGCTAATTTAATCGAACCTGTAACATCAGTTGTTCTTACATAAAACTGTGGTCTATAGTTGTTAAAGAATGGAGTATGTCTACCACCTTCATCTTTATTTAAGATATAAACTTCAGCTTCGAAGTCAGTGTGTGGAGTAATTGATTTTGGTTTAGCAAGAACCATACCACGGATAACTTCTTCTTTTTTAGTACCACGAAGAAGAACACCTACGTTATCTCCTGCTTCCCCTTGATCCATTTCTTTTCTGAACATTTCAACACCTGTTACAGTTGTTGTTTGAGTATCTTTAATACCAACGATTTCGATAGTATCACCTACTTTTACAACACCTTTTTCAATTCTACCTGTAACAACAGTACCACGACCTGAAATTGAGAAAACGTCTTCAATTGGCATCAAGAAGTCTTTTTCAGTATCACGAGTTGGAGTTGGAATATAACTATCAACTGCAGCCATAAGATCCATAATTTTTGCCGACCATTCACCATCTTGTCCAGCTTTAGCTTCTTCAAGAGCTTTTAAAGCAGAACCAGAAATAATAGGTGTATCATCGCCTGGGAAATCATAAGAGCTTAATAATTCTCTAATTTCCATTTCAACTAACTCTAAAAGTTCAGCATCATCAACCATATCTGCTTTATTCATAAAAACAACAATATATGGAACGCCTACTTGACGAGAAAGAAGAATATGTTCTCTAGTTTGTGGCATAGGGCCATCTGCAGCAGAAACAACCAAGATCGCTCCATCCATTTGTGCAGCACCTGTAATCATGTTTTTAACATAATCTGCGTGACCTGGGCAGTCAACGTGTGCATAGTGACGATTGTCTGTTTCATATTCAATATGAGAAGTAGCAATAGTAATACCACGCTCTTTTTCTTCTGGAGCATTATCGATATTATCATAATCTTTAAGCTCTGCTAAACCTCTTCTAGAAAGAACAGCAGAAATAGCAGCTGTTAAAGTAGTTTTACCATGGTCAACGTGACCAATAGTACCAATATTTACGTGTGGCTTATTACGTGAAAATTTTTCTTTAGCCATTTTTTTCCTCCGTATAAAAAATAAATTGAGCAAAGCAAGTCTTATATCTATATAATTTTTTCAATTCATGGAGCTCATAGCGGGAATTGAACCCGCGACCTCTCCCTTACCAAGGGAGTGCTCTACCTCTGAGCCATACGAGCGCTCAGAAAAATTATACACAATAACAGACAACAAAAACTCTTAAATGGGATATATACTGTAAGTTAAAGGTTTTAAAATACAGCTCCCAGTTCTTTTAAATTGTTGGAGCGGGAAACGGGACTCGAACCCGCGACCCTCAGCTTGGAAGGCTGATGCTCTAGCCAACTGAGCTACTCCCGCAAAGCATGGTGGTGAGTCGTGGATTCGAACCACGGAAGGCGAAAGCCAGCAGATTTACAGTCTGCCCTCGTTGGCCACTTGAGTAACTCACCATAAAAATATTGCTTTTTCAATATTCTGGTCAAACACTGCTAAAATAAATGGAGCTGGTTAAGGGACTTGAACCCCCGACCTGCTGCTTACAAGGCAGCTGCTCTACCAACTGAGCTAAACCAGCAAAAATAAAAGTGAGATTATAACTCAAAAAAAAATTTTTGTCAAGACTTTTTTAGTTTTTCTATAAAATTTTAGTCTTGTAAAGTTTATTATCATAAACCAATATTATTTTTATCTATTTATGATAATCAAACAAATTTAAAAATTTCTTTGCTCTTTCGCTTTTTGGATTTTCAAAAAAACTTTTAGGATCATTTTCTTCGATGATTTTTCCTTCATCCATAAAAATAATTTTATCTGCTACAGCTTTAGCAAAACCCATTTCATGAGTAACAATAAGCATAGTCATACCCTCTTTTGCAAGATTTAACATCACTTCTAAAACTTCTCTAACAATCTCAGGATCCAACGCTGCTGTAACCTCATCAAAAAGCATTAACTCAGGATTCATACATAAACTTCTTACTATGGCAATTCTTTGCTTTTGTCCTCCGCTAAGTTCTCTTGGATAAGCATGAATTTTATGCAAAAGCCCCACCTTTTCAAGCCAAATTTTAGCCTCTTTTAAAACCTCATCTTTCTTTCTTTTTTGCACTTTCATAGGCCCTAAAAGTATATTTTCTTCAACACTTAAATGCTCAAAAAGCTCATAAGATTGAAAAACCATACCAACTTTTTGACGCATTCTTGGCCATTCTTTAAAATCTTTATCTATTTTCTCATTATCAATATAAATATTACCACTTGCAATCTCTTCAAGCCCATTAATACAACGCAAAAGCGTAGATTTTCCACATCCGCTAGGACCTAAAATCACCACAACTTCTTTAGCCTTAACTTCTAAATTAATATCTTTTAAGGCGTGATGCGAACCATAATACTTTTGTAAATTTTCTATTTTTAGTATGCTCATTTTAGCTCCATTTTTTCTCTAATTTTCTTGAATATAAAGTGATGGGATAACAAAGTATAAAAAAGATAAAAAAAATCAAACCATAAATAATAAAAGGTGCAAAATCATTTCTATTATGAAATTCTATAATTTGTTGCCCTACTTTTACAAGCTCTACCGCACCGATTAAATAAGCAAAGGTTGTACTTTTAATCATGCGAGTAAGTAAATTCATGCTCATAGGAGTTAAACGACGCATAGCTTGTGGAATAATAATATAAACAAAACTTTGCACCGTATTTAAACCTAAAGATGATGCACTTTCATACTGATGTTTTGGAATACTCTGCAAGGAAACACGCACTAAATCCATCATCTCAAAACAACCCCAAATGCTAAAGACAATAATAGCTGCACTTACAGAACTCAAATCCCACTCAAACCATCTAGGAAAACCAAAATACACCACAAAAAGCCATACCAAAAGTGGCATAACACGCACAAATTCTAAACCTAAACGACAAAAAGCATAGATATAGGTATTTTTAAAACTCATTAAAATTCCCAAAAACAACCCACCTATCGAAGTAATAATAATGCTGATAAATGAAATTTCAAGAGTGACAAAAAGCCCTTGCCAGAGTCTTAAAAGCGTATCGGTATTTAAAAGTTCAAGCATGAATCAACCTTTTTTCAAACTTTAGCAAAATAAAAGACAAAGGCAAAATAATGCACAAATATCCCATAAACAACAAAAACAATAGCTCATCTGTCTTATAGGTTAAGGAATTTAAACTCTTCATTAAATTCACCAAATCTGGCAAGGCAATAATACTAACCACTGAAGTTTCTTTGATTAAAAATATAATATTAGCACTAATACTTGGCATAGAAATAGCTAAAGCTTGCGGCAAAATCACATAACGCAAATTTCCAAATTTTGAAAAACCCAAAGAAAGTCCGGCTTCAAACTGCTGTTTTCTTATGGCTTCAAATCCCGCCCTTAAACTCTCAGCCATATAAGAACCCCCTAAAAAACTAAGTCCTACTATAGCACAAGCAAAAGAAGGTCTTAAAGTTTCTTCTACGCTTAAACAAATCACACTAAGCGGTGGAATTTGTTCTAAATGTATATTAAATTTAGGTAAAGCATAATATAAGAAAAAAAGTTGAATTAATAAAGGCGTATTTCTTGAAAACTCTATATAAAGCTTGCAAATATTTTCTAAAATTTTTATTTTAAAATAACTCATTAAAATACAAAACAAGCCTATTATCAAAGAAAAAATAATTCCAAAAAAGCTTAGTTTTATCGTAAGCCAAGCAGCCGTTAAAAAAGCAGGAGCTTGAGCTAATATAAAATCAAAATCCATTCTCTACCTTAAATTTTACCAAAGTTCTTTCATGATCATATCTTTATTTAAAATTTCAATTCTACCTTTTTTTGTATCAATAAGTTCTGAAATTTTAAGTTCTTTTAACACTCGAGATAAAGATTGTGCTCTAACATTTAAATCAATTGCAATTTGTTTTTGTGAAATTGTATCTAATTTTTTTTCATTTTCCAAAAGATACTTTAATAATCTCGTCCTTAAATCTAATGCATTTTGAGATAATTTCTTTTCTAAAATTTTAATTTTATCAAAAAGTGAACTGATAAGTAAAAAATTGAATTCTTTATTTTCACTGCATAAATTTTGAAAATTAATAAAATCAATTTCCAAAATTTCTCCATCTTCCTCAAATATAGCATTAGCAGGATAATTTAATTTTTTAAAAGCAGGCATTTCTGCTATAAAATTTGGAGGATTAAAATAATGCAAAGTAATTTCTTTATCACTTGCTGTACTTTTATAAATGCGTATTTTTCCCTTGATTAAAATAAAAAATTTTTTAGCCTCTTCGCCTTCATAAAATAAAATACTATTTTTTTGAAATTTTTTTAATTTTCCTACACTAGATAAAAGTTCTAAATAATCTTTCATTATATACATTTTCCATTCTTAACTTATGTTAAATTTAATTTATCTTATTTTTGCTATATTAACGCCATAAAATTAACATTTAAGAAAGGCTTATATGAAATTTGAAACAATTAATCAAGAAAGCATAGCAAAACTCATGGAAATATTTTATGAAAAAGTTAGAAAAGATAAAGATTTAGGTCCTATTTTTAACAATGCTATTGGAACAAGCGATGAAGAATGGAAAGAACATAAAGCAAAAATAGGAAATTTTTGGGCAGGTATGCTTCTAGGCGAAGGTGATTATAATGGGCAACCCTTAAAAAAGCACTTAGATCTACCTCCTTTTCCTCAAGAGTTTTTTGAAATTTGGCTAAAACTTTTTGAAGAAAGTTTAAATATAGTTTATAATGAGGAAATGAAAAATGTCATTTTACAGCGTGCACAAATGATAGCCTCACATTTTCAAAATATGCTTTATAAGTACGGTGGACATTAATTTGGCAATTTTTTTGCCAAATCTTTTTTCACCTTTTCTAAAATCTCCTCATCCTTAGAAAAATCAAAAAATTTAAACTCATTTCCATGCTGCATAAAACCATCGAGCAAATCTCCACTCAAACGATTTTTAAGATCAAGCTCTGCTATTTTAAACCCATCTAAAGTGCTAGCAAATTCTTTTAAACGACTTGGAATTTCTTTAAGTTTAGTATAAAGATAACAAGTGCTTTTAAGCCCTACACGACCTACACGACCACGAAGTTGATGCAAGGTAGCAAGTCCTAAACGTTCCGCTCCCACAATCACTATCATACTCAATCTTGGCAAAGAAATGCCCACTTCCACCACTGTAGTGCTTAATAAAATATTTCCCTCATCCCTAAAACGCTCTAAAATTTCATCTTTTTGTTTATCTTTTCCATGAGTTACAAAAACTTTTTCATAATGACTCTGCCAATACTCCCTAGCCTGCTCCAAAGAAAGATAAGGAATATTATCACTAGCACTCACTAAGGGATAAATAATGATAATTTGATGATTTTTAGCAATTTCTTCCTTGATCTTCTCGCTAAGCTTAGAAAAACCTTCATTTTGTATACAATAAGTTGCAATATCCTTCTTAAAAGGCATTTGCTTAATAAAACTAAAATTTAAAAGTTCAGATTGTATCATGCTTAAAGTTCTTGGAATAGGCGTAGCCGAAAACTGTATAAAATGAGGGGTAAATTCTTGCTTATTTAAAGAATGAATTTTTTCACGCTGAGCTGACCCAAAACGATGTTGTTCATCTATCATTACAAGTACGGCATTATGACTTTCTAAATGAATTAAAGCATGAGTGCCTATGATAAGATTTGCTTTTTGGATATTTTGTTCTAAATCTTTTTCTTTTTTACCCCCTTTAATAAACAAAATATTCATAAAATCAGGTAAAAATTTCCTAGCCTCTTCATAAAGCTGATACGCTAAAATACTAGTAGGTGCCATTAAAATAGCCTGCTTAGGATAAACCATCAAAGCCGCACCAAGCAAAACCAAGGTTTTACCACACCCTACATCACCCATAATCACACGCCTTTTAGCTTCTTTTGAATGCAAATCTTTTTCTATATCTTTTAAGGCATTAAGCTGATCTTTAGTAAGAGAAAAAGGCAAATCTTTAAGCCAATTGGCTATATTAAAAACATTGATTTGATGAGCTTTAAAATGTGTTTTTTTAGCTTTTAAACGCTTTAAAAAATTATATATTTCTATATATTTTAAATCTTTGCTAAAATTTTGCAAATTTTCAAACATAAAAAAACTTTTTTCATCATAGGCATGTAAATTTAAAAGAAAATGTATATATTTATCCTCTATGCCACTTTCTTTTAAATTTTCATAGTTAAGATATTTATGTATAAAAGCAGCAATTTTTGTATCTTTTAAGCCTAAAATTTGATACTTTGGACTAAAACCCTCAAAAGAAGTTAAAATTTTAGGATTGTTAAATTGCCAAGTGTGATTAAAACGTGAGAGTTTAGCATTAAAAATAAGCTCTTTTCCTACCTTACAAATCCCAAAATGCCAAGCTCTAGGATGAAAAAACACAAAAGAGATATTTTCTTGCCATTCTTCACAAAAACCCAAACCAAAAAGTTGATTTTTTCTTGAACTAACGCTTTTTATAGTGATTTTTTGGGTACAAATTTCATTTTCTTTAGGATTTTTACTTGGATTTAAATTTTCAATTTTTTTAGGTAAAAGAAGCGCTAAATCAATAGCACTTCTAATTTTTAATTTTTTAAAAAATTCATAATCACTTTCTTTAATTTTCATTTTGTATGCTTGCAAAACTTATATTTAAAAGCTCTTGATGTTTTTTAATATAAGCATTTATGGTTTCAAGTTTAACCTTTTCCATAAGTTTTAACTCTTCTTTATAATATCCTAATTTTAAACCTTGATAAAATTCGTTAAAAGACATAGATAAACGCTTGCTTAAGCTTTCATAACGCAAAGGAGTTGATCCTATGAGAAAATTTTTAGCTTGATCAAGTTCGTTTTGAGTAATACCATTTTTTATAAAATCTTCAAAAAGCTCTTTTACGATTTTTTTAGCTTCTTTAGCGCTTTCATTTTTAGTTTGTAAATATCCAAAAACTCTAGAAAAAGATATATTCATATCAAGCATAGCATAAGCTGAGTATGCAAGACCTCTTTTAACACGAATTTCTTCCATAATCCTTGAACCAAATCCTCCTTGCCCTAGAACAAATAATGCAATTTTTGCAAGATATAAATCCTTATCTTTAAAATCGGCAAAAAAAGGCGTAGCAAAATAAATATAAGCTTGTTCACTTTCTGGGCGTAGCAAAATTTCATCTTTGATGTTTTTACTTAACTCATATTTTTTTGGAGTATTTTTCTTACCTATTTGAAGTTTTGATAAGAGTTTTAAAAGATCTTCCTTGGCTTGTTTTTCTTCTAAATCTCCTCCTAAAATCACAACCAAATCACTAAGATGGATAAAATTTTTATAAAAATTTTTCAGATCTTTTAAAGACAAAGTTTCTATACTTTTTTCATCTCCATCGTTTGGACTTTGAAATTCTTTACATTTAAAAATTTGAGCATTGAGTAAATTTTTTGCTAAATAATCAAAATCACTATTTTTACTCGCAAGTTCACCTAAGGCATTGATTTTTAATTTTTGCAAAATTTTTTCTTCCATTCTTGGTTTTAAAAGCAATTTTTCTAAACTCTTTAAAGCAAAATCAAAATTTTCTTTCAAGCAAGAAAGATTGATTTCCAAGCTTTCAAAACCACTACTTGCCTCTAAATTTATCGCTCTAAATTCTAAATCCTTAAAAAATTTATCATCCACGCCTTCATTTAAAATACGTGAAAACATCTTAGCTAAGCCTGCTATTTCATCATAACTTCTAGCGCAATTTCTAAAAACAAGCTTTAAAACAACAATAGGAAAATCGGAATTTTTTTCAAAAATAAAAGGGATTTTAACACCCCTACTCTCTAAATACTGCATTAAAACCTTTCTAAAATTTCATAAGCGGTATTGCGTTTAGCTGGATTTTCGCCTAAACTTCTAATCAGCCTTATCATCTCATCTTGATTCATTCTATAACTTGCTCCTGCAGCGCTTACTACATTTTCTTCCATCATGGTTGAGCCTAAATCATTAGCCCCAAATTTTAAAGCAAGTTGACCTATAAGCGAGCCTTGAGTTACCCAAGAACTTTGTAAATTTTTAAAATTATCTAAATAAAGTCTTGCTAAAGCTAAAAGTCTTAAATACTTGTTAGAACTTTGTTTCATAATCTCTGGATGTTTTTGGATTAAAGCAGTATTATCACTTTGAAAGCTCCATAAAATAAAAGCTCTAAAACCACCTGTTTCATCTTGTAATTTTCTCAAATGCTCAAAATGATCGATGATTTCTTCATCATTTTCAACCGTTCCAAACATCATGGTAGCTGTACTTTTCATGCCGATTTTATGAGCTTGGCGATGTACTTCTAACCAAGTAGCTGTATCACATTTATTTGGTGCGATAATATCACGCACCCTATCGCTTAGCACCTCAGCTCCCGCTCCTGGTATAGAAAATAAACCCTTAGCTTGTAATCTTTTTAACACTTCAGTGATTGAAATTTTAGATGCTTTTGCAATATAAGCGATCTCAACTGCTGAAAAACCATGCACAGTGATATTTGGATAATGTTCTTTTATCCAAGAAACTAATTCTTCATACCATTCTATTTTTAATTTTGGGTGCACCCCGCCTTGAAAAAGAATTTGTGTACCCCCGATAGCTTCAAGCTCTTCTATCTTTTTGCCTATCTCTTCAAAGCTTAAAATATAAGCATCATCTTCTTTATGATGGCGATAAAAAGCGCAAAAAGAACAATCAATACAACAAACATTGGTATAATTAATATTTCTATCTACAACAAAAGTGGTGATTTTTTCAGGATGAAGTTCTAATTTTCTTTTATAAGCCATTTCTCCAAGTTCCGTTAAACTCGCATGATATAATAAATCTAAAGCTTCTTTTTTATCCAGTCTTTTCAAAATTTTTCCTTGTTTTTTTACATAATTAAAATAATTATAGCATTTAAAATATAAATTATGCTATAGTTTCGCTTATGAATTACATTGAACTATTAAAAAATAATAAAAATATCAGAATATTAGCTTCGGTTCAGTTTATAGTATATTTTGGAGCATGGTTTTCTCAAACTGGAGTTTTTACCCTTTTAGTCGAGCTTAATGCTCCTACTTGGGCAACAGCTACAAGTGCTATGCTTGCTTTTTTACCTGGAGTTTTGCTTGCTCCTATTAATGGCGTCATAGTAGAGAAAAATAAACCTAAAAAACTTTTACTCAGTATGATTAGCATAGAATTAATTTCTATTTTTTGTCTTATTTTTGTCACAAGTCTTAGCATGCTTTGGCTTTTGTTTATTTTAATCTTCATAAGACTTTGCGTTGCTTCGATTTATTTTCAAGCTGAAATGAGTTTATTGGCTAAAATTTTAACCCCTCAAGAACTTAAACTCGCTAATGAAATGCACAGTGTCATTTGGGCGATTTCTTATACAGCAGGTATGGCAAGTGCGGGAATTTTTATTTATTTTCTAGGAGTTAAAACCGCTTTTTTATTTGACTGTGTGCTTATACTCATAGGCATTTCTTTTTTAGTAAGATTAAGTATTCCTGATTTTCATCAAAAAACACAAAATCGCTTTTTTACCATGATAAAAGAAGGATTTTTCTATGTTTTAAACAATAAGATAATTTTTCATCTTATCTTGCTTCATGCTTTTATAGGTTTAACTGCTTATGAAACCTTGGTTACGCTTTTAGCACAACATCAATACAAAGAAGTTTTATCCGCTGCTTTAGTAATAGGGTTTTTAAATGCAGTACGTGCTTGTTCTTTAGCTATAGGACCTATGGTTTTAAGCAAATTTATTAATGATAAAAATTTATTTTACATGTATCTTGGGCAAGGCTTAGGTATTATACTTTGGGCTTTAACTCAATTTAATTTTTATATTTCTTTTTTAGGTTTAATTGGTGCAGGTTTTTTTACCTCAGCACTTTGGGCTTATACCTACACCATGATACAAAAAAATGCTGACAAAGAATATCATGGTAGAGTGATCGCTTATACAGATATGATTTATCTTAGTTTTAGCGCTATTATTTCAATGCTTATGGGCTTTTTATTTGAAATAGGCTTGAGTTTAGAACTGATTACAGGTTTATTGGGTATGATTTTTATCTTTGCGGCATTTTATTGGAAGTGGTTTTATAAAAAATATTTGTGAAAATTCACAAATATTTTAAATTTTAAATAAATCTTGAAGATTTTTCATTGCTTCTTCATTGCTGATGGCATTATTTAGCTGCGATGAGCTTAATTCATTGAGCTCTATTTCATAACCACTTAACATAGAAGCAAGGCGAATATTAATACCATTTTTTCCTATAGCTTTACTTTTTTGTTCGCTATTTAAACTTACAATAGCTTTTTTATCTTCAATTTTTACAGAATTTACAATAGCAGGAGCTAAGGCACGAGAAATTAAAATTTCACTCTCATTTGCAAATTCTATACAATCAATATTTTCATTATGAAGCTCTTTGCTTACTGCATTAATTCTTACACCTTTAACACCTACTGTAGCACCTACAGGATCGATATTTGCTCCATTAGCCTGAAGAATGATTTTTGCTCTTTCACCTGGAATTCTAGCACATCCTATAATATTGACATAACCATCTTTGATTTCTGGAACCTCAGCTTCAAGTAAACATTCTAAAAATTTAGGACTTGTACGACTAAGCTCGATTTTAATACCCTTATCTGTATAAACACGGCGTATCACAGCTTTTACCACATCGCCTATTTTAAACTTTTCCCCTTTAATGCGATTTTTTCTCGGTAAAAAAGCTCTTAATTCATCTATTTCAATAAAAGTATTTTCTTCATTATCCACTCTAACAACTGTACCAAAAACCATTTGCCCTACTTTGTTTTTATATTTTTCAAAAATAGTTTGTTCTAATAATTTTTGTATATGATATTCAAGTTCTTTATGCAAGGTATTTACCGCAGTTCTTCCTAAATTTTCCAAAGAACATTCATAGGTTAATTCATCTCCTATTTCAACATCTGGAGCTTCTGATTTTGCCTTACTTAACGCGATAAAACTCTCACTTTTATTTTGCAATCTCTCGTCATTGTCTGCTACTATGGTAATTTTTTGATAAAGATTTAAATTTTTAGGATCCACAAAAAACTCATATTCTTGTCCATAAATTCTTTTTGCAGTATTGATTAAAGCGGTAGCTACCTTTTCTCTTACATTCTCTAAGTTTAAATTTTTTTCATTAGCAATAGATTCGATAATATCTGCTATCTTTTCCATATTTTATAAAACCTTTTTTGTGGGAAATTTAAAAATGTAGATAAAAATTATATCCTTAATAAGTTTAATTAAAAGTAAAATTTGCTAAAATTATAGATTAAAATGAAAATTCTTAAGGATTTAGCTATGGAATTAAAATTGGCAAGAACTTTGATTAATGAAAAACCTAAAAATATTAGCCTAGAAAAAATCGAAGAGGCTATAGAAAAAGAAGGACAAAAGTTTTTTTATTTTGATAAAGATAATACACACAAACAACTCATTGCCCTTGTAAATCATTTTGAAAAAAAAGGAGTAAGCATTTATCATAGAACCGTAAAATACGGACTTGATGATAATGATTTTATGTATGAGGTACATATTCTTTGAGTGCTAAAAAACTTTTTATCCAAACTTTAGGTTGTGCGATGAATGTTAGAGATTCTGAGCATATGATCGCAGAATTAACACAAAAAGAAAATTACGTACTAACAGAAGATATCAAAGAAGCAGATCTTATTCTTATCAATACCTGTTCAGTGCGTGAAAAACCTGTGCATAAACTTTTCTCAGAAGTGGGTGGCTTTGAAAAAGTTAAAAAAGAAGGTGCTAAAATAGGAGTTTGTGGATGCACTGCATCACATTTGGGAAATGAAATTTTCAAACGTGCTCCTTATGTGGATTTTGTTCTAGGGGCAAGAAATATTTCCAAAATCACTCAAGCTATAAAAACTCCAAAATTTATGGGGGTGGACATAGACTATGATGAAAGTGAATTTGCTTTTGCAGATTTTAGAAATAGTATTTATAAATCCTATATTAATATCTCCATAGGTTGTGATAAACACTGCACTTATTGTATAGTGCCACATACTAGAGGAGATGAAATTTCCATGCCTTTTAATATTATCTATAAAGAAGCTCAAAAAGCCGTTGAAAAAGGCGCTAAAGAGATTTTCTTGCTAGGACAAAATGTCAATAACTACGGCAAAAGATTTAGAAACGAACATAAAAAAATAGACTTTTCAGATCTTTTAGAAGAACTTAGCACTATAGAAGGCTTGGAACGCATTCGCTTTACAAGTCCACATCCTTTGCATATGGATGATAAATTTTTAGAAGTTTTTGCCAATAATCCAAAAGTTTGCAAATCCATGCACATGCCTTTACAAAGCGGCTCAAGTGAAATTTTAAAAGCTATGAAGCGTGGCTATACTAAAGAATGGTATTTAAATAGAGCCTTAAAACTTAGAGAACTTTGTCCAAATGTTAGCATTTCTACAGACATTATTGTAGCTTTTCCAGGGGAAAGTGAAAAAGATTTTGAAGAAACTATGGATGTTTTGGAAAAAGTGCGTTTTGAACAAATTTTTTCTTTTAAATACTCCAAACGCCCTTTAACAAAAGCCGCAACCATGCCTAATCAAATCGATGAAGAAACAGCTTCAAGAAGACTTAGCACCTTACAAAATCGTCATAGTGAAATTTTAGATGAAATTGTAAAAAAACAAGAAAATAAAACTTTTAAAGTTTTATTTGAAGAATTAAGAGCAGGCAATAGCATTGCTGGAAGAACAGATAATAATTTTTTAGTTCAAGTTGAAGGTAGCGAAGAACTTTTAGGGCAATTTAAAGAAGTAAAAATCACTAATGCAAAGCGTATGGTTTTATATGGGGAAATCGTTTAAAATCCATTGCTTAACATATATAATTTTCATCTTGCAATGGCTTATTTTTTTAAGCTGTAAAAAGCACTATAAAGGTGAAAAAGTTGACCGTAAAGCTAGTGTGATACTTTTTTGGCATGGAAAATTAGCACTCATGCCTTTTGCGTTTAGACATTATAGACAAAAAAATAAAAAAGCCTATGTCATGATCTCCCACCATAAAGATGGAGAACAAATTGCAAAAATCATCAAGCTTTTCGGTCTTGATACTGTAAGAGGAAGCACTTCAAGGGGTGCTAGCAGTGCACTTAGAGCTGCATTTAAAGTTTTAGAACAAAATGACGATATAGTTATCACGCCTGATGGTCCACGTGGGCCTTATCATAGTATTTCAGATGGTTCTATCATTTTGGCTCAAAAAAAAGAACTAAAGATAAGAATTTTAAACTATGAAGCAAATCGTTTTTGGGAATTTAAAAGTTGGGATAAGATGATCTTGCCAAAACCTTTTAGTAAGATTACTTATAGTCTAAGTGAACCTTTGGATATTTTATCTTTAGATAAAGAAAAAGCTAAAGAATTTCTAATGGAACAATTTGATAAAATTAGCTTAGCTGATCAATTTAAGGAATGAAATGTTATTTTTACTTAAAAAAATATTTCCACAACTTTTTATTAGTATTATTTTAGAAGATAAAAAAAATATTGTAAAAGCTTCTATTTACAGAGGAAATAAACTAATCAGTAGCAATGAAAAAACTTTTGATAAAAGTGAAAATTTATTAGAATACATAAAAAATTTAAGCAAGCATTTCTTATTTTACCACACTGCTTTATTTTTAGACGCCAAAGAACAAGGATTAATACCTAGTACAAATATTCAAGATTGTGAGCACTTTAATATAGGAAAAATCAGCTTACAGCATATTTTATTTAATAATGCCCTTGTTTATACGGCTACCGAACATGTGGAATATTATAGCGAGCTTTTTGAAGAATATAGAGGTTTAGATTTTTTATATTCCCCTTTTGCCCTTCTTTACTACAATACACAAAAAGAAAAACAGCCTGATGATCAAATTTTACTTTATGGATTTAAACAAGGACATCTTTTGGCAATTATTGTTGCTAAAGGCAATACTATTTTATACGGTGATTTTAAAATATTTGAGCAAGAATTAGGTTTAGAGCTTGAACTTCCATCAGAAGATAATCAAGAAATTGAAAACAACAACGATGATACTGAAGTTACCTTAGATAACTTCAATAAAGCCTTAAATAATAAATTTGATCTACTTGATCAAGAAAATAATCTTGAAACTTTGGATAATAATGATAATTTTAATCTTGATGAATTAAATCAATTTAGCAATGATATGGAACTTTGTCGTTATATTATTACGAGCATTGAAAAATTTTATAATGATGATAAATATGCTGGGGTATTTATCAATGGTATTTTATTATATAGCGAATCAGATATTAACATAAGTGCTATTGATTTTTTAGAAAGTGAAACTTTTTTAGAGATAAAAACGAAACAAATCAACACCTTAGATCTTATGATAGAGTTGATGCGAAAGGAGCTTAAATGACTTATAGCTTCATACAGCCAAGAAAAAAACCTATTTTCACACTCTTTGATAAAATTTGGCTAGGACTTTTTGGTTTTAGTATATTATTTATCTTGCTAGTATATTTTACATATACAATAAAAATTGCATTAATCAATAGCTCTATCGATGATGAAAAACAACAAGTTATAGTGCTTCAAAATCAAACTAAGCAAAATGAAATGCTTTATGAAATTTTATTTGATCAAAGCCAAATAGCGAAAAATTTTAACACTCAAAATCAAATTGTTAAAGAAAGCTTAAGAAATCTATTTGATATTATTGTAAAAACTGATAATATTACTCTTGAAAGTGTTGAACAAGACGAATATTCCTTAAAACTTATCGGAGTCACTCCTACAAGAGAAATGTTTACTCTACTTTTAGAAACCCCTTTAAAAAGCATCTTTGATCAAAGCTATACAACCTATTATCGCTTAGATAATGGGTGGTATCGTTTTGTTAGTATTAGTAAACAAATTCCAGGAGTTGCAGATGAAAGATAAAAGTCTAGAAGAAATTGATTTATTAAAGCTTATCATTTGCGCGTTAAGTTTTATAAGCGTTTGCACAGCCTTGATCTTATTTTTACTTTTACCGACATTAAAAAACTACAAACAAGCAAATCTTAGAGAAAACTCACAACTTGCTATCTTAAAAGCCGCTAAATCAAAATTTGACTTTAGTGAAGATAAAATATCAACTCTAAGAAGCGAAAACAACAAAAGTTTAGAGCAATTTGAGCAAAATTTTAATATAGGAAATTTTGATATTTTTTTACAAAAATATTTTCAAAACGTAAAAATTCAAGAAACTAAGCCCGAAAAACAAGAAAAATATCTAAAAAACCGCTTAGCCATTAAAGCGACAATGAACAATCCTAGAAGACTTTATGATTTTATTGATGCTCTAAAAAACTATAATAACTTAATCAAGCTTGATTATCCACTTAATCTTAAAGCAGGAGAGCAAGGTATCTCTATAGATCTTACTCTCAAAGTTTATTCAAGCTAAACTCACATCCTCGCCTTTTAAAATTTGATTCATAGTATTCATTGCACACATTTTTCCACACATGGAACATGAGTTTAAATCATCAGGGCGACGCTCATTAAACATTTTTTTGGCCTTTTCTCCATCAATAGCAAGTTTAAACATTTTCTCCCAATCTATCTCTTGTCTAGCCTTACTCATCTCATTATCTCTTGATCTTTCTTTTGGAAGTTTAGCTATATCTCCTGCATGAGCTGCAATTTTAGTCGCAACTATACCCTCTCTAACATCTTCTAAATTTGGAAGTCTTAAGTGTTCAGCAGGTGTTACATAGCACAGCATATCAGCACCGCTAGCTGCAGCCACAGCTCCTCCAATAGCACCACTAATATGATCATACCCTGCGCCAATATCTGTTACCAAAGGTCCTAAGACATAAAAAGGCGCTCCTTTGCATAAACGCTTTTCTAATTGCATATTTGCCTCTATTTCATTAATAGCCATATGCCCTGGACCTTCTATCATTACTTGAACCCCAACATCCCAAGCCCTTTGGGTAAGAAGCGATAATTCTATAAGCTCTGAAATTTGCGCCCCATCACTTGCATCGTGAGTAGAGCCAGGACGCAAAGCATCGCCCAAAGATAAAGTTACATCGTATTTTAAACAAATGTCAAGCAAATCATCATAATACTCAAAAAAAGGATTTTCAGCATCCTTCATCATCATCCAAGCATAAAGCACAGAGCCTCCTCTTGAAACTATATTTGTAAGTCTTTTACTTTGTTTAAAAATATGCGCTGCGCGAGAATTAATACCTGCATGAATTGTCATAAAATCAACCCCACTTTTAGCATGATGATATACAACATCTAAAAAGTCTTTAGCACCAATTTGTTTTAAATCTTTTTCTAAAAATCCTACCGCATCATATACAGGAACTGTTCCTATCATAGCTTTTGAAACATTAACAAGCTCGTCTCTAAAACGACTTGTTTTGCCATAATTGCTTAAGTCCATAATCGCTTCTATATCAAATTTATGAGCGAGCTCTACTTTTTTCATTTCCTCGCTATAATCAACGCAATCATTTGAAACTCCTAAATTTACATTAACCTTAGTACGCAGTCCAAAACCTATACCATTTGGATCAAGACTTTTATGATTAATATTTGCAGGGATAATAATTTTACCGCAAGCAATATTTTCAAGCAAAAAATCTTTACTTAAATTTTCTTTTTGTGCAACAATCTGCATTTCTTTAGTAAAAACACCTTGTTTGGCATAATTCATTTGAGTTTTCATAAATTTATCCTTTAAAAAATTTGGATAAATGAAGGGTGAGTATAAATTTTTAAAGTATTGAAATTTATAAATCTTCCCGACGCTGGCATTATCCAGATCCGGTTCGGTCTAAGCTTTTAGCTTACTCTCAGCCTGTTACACAAGCTCCCGTCATTTATGTTTTAATTATACACTTTAAATATTTATTTTTGCTTTATGCGTGCAGTCTTTGTAAAATTTATAAGTTCTTCTGTAGTTTTTATATGATAAGGAAGTTTTCCAAGGCAATATTTAAAAATTTCAGCAGCTGCTAAAGCATCATCTAAGGCCCTATGATGCGTATTTTCCACGCCCAGAAATTCTTTCAAAACCTCTAGTTTATATTTTGGACTTTCTATACAACATTGTGCAAATTCTATAGTGCAAATACGACGATTAAGCAAAATGCCAAAACCACACTCATTTAAAGCCTTAGAAATAAAACTATAATCAAAACGCACATTATGCGCTACAAAAATACTGTCTTTTAAAAAAAGCCTAAAATCACTTAAAACCTTTGCTAAACTTGGAGCATTTTCCACCATCTCATAAGTAATACCCGTAAGTTCGGTTATATTTTCTGGAATTTCTTTTACTTTAACAAAACTTTGAAAGCGTCCAATTTCTTTAGAATTTTGAATTTTTACTGCTCCAATTTCTAAAATTTCCCCCTTACTTACGCCGCCAGTACTTTCTATATCTACTATGCAAAAAATTTCATCTTTAATTTTTGTTGTGCGTGTTTTAAGGATAAAAATATTATCTTTATTCAAAGTTAAGCCCAAACCCAAAAGCTCAAAAGTTTCCAAATCTAAATCAAAATTTTTTAATTCTTCAACTTTGGCAAACTCTTGCATCACCCAATCATAAGGCTTGCTTTGCTTGTTTAATATAGAAATAATCTGATCAATTTGCTGTAAACTCAAAATTCAAGCTTTAAAGATGAAATTGCAGTTTTATAATCATTAGAAGAAAAAATATAACTTCCAGCCACCAAAATATCAGCTCCGGATTCCTCTAAATCGCTAGCATTTAAACCATTAACACCACCATCAACCTCTATAAAAACTTTAGCATTTTTTTTATCAATCATTTGGCGCAATTCTTTGATTTTTTCATGTACCAAAGGTAAAAATTTTTGTCCACCAAATCCAGGATTAACACTCATTAAAAGTACCATATCTACAAATTCTAGCATGTGTTTAATAGAATCAATAGAAGTGTGTGGATTTAAAACAATAGCAGGATGGATTCCTTGACTTCTTATATATTCACAAAGTCTTATAGGATGAACTTCGCTTTCTATATGAAAAGAAATAAATTTTGGTTTCAAAGGGATAAAAAGATCTATAAATTTACTTACATCTTTAACCATCAAATGCACATCTAATGGCAACTTACTAATAGTTGAAATTTTTTCGATCACGCAAGGTCCAAAAGTCAAATTTGGAACAAAGTGTCCATCCATTACATCAATATGTAAAAGATCCGCACCTGCAGCTTCAATAGCTTTAACTTCTTCTTCTAATTTCAAAAAATTTGCAGACAATAAACTTGGAGCTACATACATGATCAAAACCTTAAACTATATATAAATGTGATAAATAATATTTTATCGACTTATATATTAAAAAAACTATAAATTATGGAATATTTTAAGCTTAATTTTGATAGAATCTTCATTTAAAAATTTTCATAAGGACAAGAAAATGGCAAGAGTATGTCAAATCACAGGCAAGGGTCCAATGGTGGGTAATAATGTCAGCCATGCTAACAATAAAACAAAAAGACGCTTTTTACCTAATCTCAGAACAGTTCGTGTAACTTTAGAAGATGGCACCACGAGAAAAATGAGAATTGCAGCTTCTACTCTAAGAACTCTAAAAAAACAAAATTCTAAATAATTTTGAGGATTTATTCCTCAATTTTAAAATTTCCAATTTAAAAATAAACTTTAATAAATCACTTATATAACACACATTTAAAAATTATTATTAATTTTATTATTTTTTAAGCCAAAAATATCTTTTAATAGTGTAAAATACCTTGTTAAATGAATTTTAAATTTCACTAATACAAGGAGAGTTTATGCTACATGAATATAGAGAATTAATGTCAGAGCTAAAAGGTAAAGATGCTCATTTTGATAAACTATTTGATCGTCATAATAAACTTGATGACATGATTAAAGATGCAGAAGAAGGTAGAACTTCTCTTAGCAGCATGGAAATTTCAACCTTAAAAAAAGAAAAGCTTCATGTAAAAGATGAACTTAGCCAATATCTAGCAAATTATAAAAAATAAGGCAAAACAATGTTTGGAAGTAAAATAAACCATTCTGATCTTCAAAAACTTGAAGAAGAAAATAAAAATCTTACACATAAAATTGAAAAATTTCAATCGGAAAATTTAGAATTAAAAAATAAAATTGCATCATTAGAACAAGCGGCTTTGGAATCTAAACTTAAAACAGATCTTTTAAATGTTTTATTAACTGGGGTATTAAAAAATATCACTATTGTGCAAGGCGACATGTTAGAAAATGTAAATAAAGCAGAAGTTATCTCTAGTTATTCTAAAACTTCTCTTGCTGAAATGGATGAACTTAACCATATTGCTAATTCTATCAATGCTTCCTTAGGGGATATTACAGAATCAGCCAATAAAACAAGAGATGTTGCAGGAACATTGCATAGAAGTGTAGATGAAATTACTAATGTAATTAATCTAATTAAAGATGTTTCCGATCAAACCAATCTTTTAGCTCTTAACGCTGCCATAGAAGCTGCACGCGCAGGTGAACATGGGCGTGGTTTTGCTGTTGTTGCCGATGAAGTAAGAAAACTAGCTGAAAAAACACAAAAAGCAACCACAGAAGTTGAAATGAATATCAACCTTCTAAAGCAAAATGCAAATGAAATGTATACTCAAAGTGAGCAAGTTGAAAAAATTTCTATAGATTCTAATGCTCATATTATGAGTTTTTCCGAAAAATTTACCCACTTAGTAAATGAAGCGCATTCTACTAATTCAAATGCAGTTGGTATCGCTTCAGAAGCTTTCGTATCTTTAGCAAAACTAGATCATATAGCTTTTAAATTAAATGGTTATAAAGAAATTTTTTCCAAATCAGGAAAGCAATTAGCCGATCATACATCTTGTCGCTTAGGAAAATGGCTTGCTAGCACAGGAAAAGAAAGATTTGGGCAAAATAAAAGCTTCTTAAAAATTAACGAGCCACATGAAAAAGTTCATGAAAATATGAATAATGCTATAACAATAGCAAATACAGAAGATATTAGCAAAGATATTACTCAACACAGCATAATTAATAAATGCGAAGTTGCTGAAAATGCATCGCTTGATCTTTTCAATGTATTTAAAGAAATGCTTGATGAGTCAGATCATTAAATCCTAGGTTGAACCTTTTTAAGGTTTAACCTAAATAATCTTTAATTTTCCCCACTTCTCCTTTAAAAACCACATATAAGCAAAATCAAGCAAAGGCGTTCTTATCATATTTTTACATTTTTTTTCAAAATCCTGCACCTTAACATAAACAGCTTCAATCTCTTCATCATCAACTCCACCTCCAGAAGAAATTTTATCTTTTTCATCAACTTCTGCGAAATAAAAGCTTTGCTTGCTTACACCTGAACCAAACCCTGTATAAAAATCTCCTATTTTTTCTAAATTTTTAGGAGCATATCCTAGTTCTTCTATACATTCTTCTTTTGCTATTTCCTCTAAAGATAATTTTTTATCCACAAGCCCAGAACAAAGCTCTATAGTATAGCCCATATTATCATCTTTTACATAATCTTTATCATGCATTTGATGATACCAAAGTGGTATACGAAATTGGCGTACAAAAATAAAACTTTCTAATTCTTTATGATATAAAAGCACTGAAACACTATCTTTAGATTCTATAAAATCCCAAGTACAAAACTTACCATTACTTTCATAAGCAAATCTCTTAGGCTTAATATAATTTGATTTTTCAAAAGAAAGTTCTTTTAAATTTTTAAACGCCATAATAAAACCTTTATTTATTTTTCACATTGTACTTTATTTTTGCTTTTTTGAAAATATAAAGGTGATTAAAGCCTTAAAAAATTAAAAATCATATTTATAACTCAACCAAAAACTCCTTCCTTCTGTATAGTCTTGATAACGATTTGCATATCCAGCAGGATTAGCCCCATCCCATTTAGTAACTTGAGGATCGAAGAAATTTTTATCAAAAAGATTTTGCACTGCAAAACTTAAGCTAGATTGCTTATTAATTTTATAATTTATCCCTAAATCCACTATATAAAAAGGCTTATATTTTTGCCATGGCAAACTACCATTACCGCCACCTTTTGCTTTAGCTATAGTATCAAGTCTTGCTCGTGTTTTTATATAGGAACTAAATTTACCTCGCTCATAGTTTAATTTTAACATTGCTATATGTCTTGGTAAATTTTCTATTCTATCACCGCCAAACCAATTTTTTTGACCATCTTTGTAGCGATTATCCATAAAAGTATAACTTGAATTTAGGCTAAAACCATTGTAAGTTTTAGTATTAAATGCAAATTCTATACCTTTAGTCTGTGTTTTTCCAAGATTAATAGGACGAGTACAAACAGTATTATTATCGCAATTAATACCATTTAATGAGCCTGTTAAATCTTCACTACTGATTTGATTTGTAAAATCAGTAATAAATCCTGTAATAGAATAATGTGCAAAATCAAATACCCTAAAATCAACACCCAATTCATAATTTATACTTTCTTCTGGTTTTAAGTTAGGGTTTCCAAAATAAGCATTATTATTGGCATAATTATAATATCCATTTGTCAACTGCTTGGCAGCAGGAGTTTTATAGCCTTTTGAAACACCTCCTTTCAAGGCTATATTATCATTTAAGTGATAAACCAAATAAACCCTAGGCGTAAATTCAGAATCAAACAAATCGCTATAAATATAACGCAAACCTGTAGTAAAAATCAAATCATCTGTTATAAAATACTCATTTTCCCCATAAAGCGCAACCGTGGTTTGATCAAGATTTTTACCTCTTATTTGACTACCTGCGCTTGCTTGATCATTTTTTAACATCTCATAATCAATCCTTGCACCAAAGGTATTTACTAAATTACCGTACTGACCTAAATTCCAAGGTAAAACAACCTTACCTTCTCCTACCCAAATTTGGCTATGTAGCTCCTTATCCTTAGTGCTACCATATTGTAAATATGAGTTAGTTGAACCAAAATCATAGTTACCATCATGATTTAAAACAATATTATCCTTAAAAAGTTGTCTTTCACTTTTAATAGCCCTACTACTTGTAGAATTCACTGAAATTTCATTAATATATCGTTCTATATCAAAATATATATTATTTTTATCATCTACTGTCCAATTAAGCCTAGAACCAAAACCTAAACTAGTAAAAGCACCTGGACTATGGCTAGCAATTTGATAATTATCAGGTCTTTGTTGACTACTATTCCAAACCGGTGTAGGCCATTTTAAATCAGAAGCTGCCTTATCATAATACTTCAACCTTACAGAAATTGATAATGCATCTTCAATCAAAGGAGTTGCCACATAAGCGTTAAATCCCCCAGCATTGCCATAGTGATTAGAGTGCTGTTGCAAAAGAGTGTTAAATTCTATATTTGCCTCAGTCTTATCAGGATTTTTCTTAGTGATAATATTTATCACACCGCCTACAGCATCACTGCCATAAAGTGTAGAAGCTGGACCACGTATAACCTCAATACGCTCTATCATAGACAAAGGTGGTAGATATCCTGATTCACTGCCACTAAAACCATTATCATAAAACCCATTTGCAACACTTTGACGTTTTCCATCAATTAAAACTAGAGTATAAGAACTACCAAAACCTCGTATGCTAAAATCATAAGTGCCTGTTTTATTCATAGTCACATCTACACCTGGAATATCTCCTATAGCCTCCCCTATATCCTTAATTGGCTTTTTTTCAAGCTCTTCTTTTGTAATGATAGAAATACTAGCAGGCGCATCAACCAAATCTTGTTCAAAACCACTAGCACTAACCACAACATCATTAAGTTGATATTTTTCTTCTGCTTTTAACAAAGCTCCAGATAAAATTAAAAAACACAGTAAACTTTTTTTAAATTTTATATTTTTGATTTGAGTCAAATTAATTCCTTTAAAAAATAATTATTTTGATATTTAAAATCATTTTTGAAGTATAAAAAAAGAATACTTTTAATTAACTTAATTTTGATAATAATTATAGATAATAAAATTATTTAAAAAAAGTGAAGTAAAAGCTTAAGCCTCTTGGTAGGCTCCAAGCTTTAAAATTTTCTGCATACGATTTGCAGAAAGTTCTCGCGTATCAATATTTTCAAGTTCATTTAGAGATTTTTTTACATAATCAGCAATAGCTACTGCTGCAGCTTCTTTATTACGATGTGCACCATTTGTAGGCTCATCTATAACATCATCAATTAAACCTTGAGATTTTAAATCATCAGCCGTTACCTTCATAGCCTTGGTTGCAGCTTCACTTTTTGCAGGATCATTCCAAAGTATTGCAGCACAACCTTCAGGAGAAATTACTGAAAAAACAGAATTTTTCATCATTGCAAGTCTATCTGCAACCCCTATAGCTAGCGCCCCACCGCTACCGCCTTCTCCAATAACTATAGCAATGGTCGGTATTTTCAAATCACTTAATTCATATAAATTTCTAGCGATAGCTTCACTTTGCCCTCTTTCTTCAGCACCTACACCAGGATAAGCACCCGGAGTATCTATTAAAAATAAGATAGGAATTTGGAACTTCTCTGCAAGTCTTGCTACCCTTAAAGCTTTACGATAACCTTCAGGATGTGGCATACCAAAATTTCTAGCGATTTTATCTTTTGTTCCACGCCCTTTTTGCTCGCCAATTACAATTATTTTTTTCTCTCCTAAATAACCCATAAAACAAACAATAGCAGGATCATCTCTAAAAGCACGGTCACCATGTATTTCGTGAGCATCGTTTAAAATAAGTTCAATATAATCAAGAGCGTAAGGACGATCTGGATGGCGTGCTAATTGCAAACGTTGAAAATCGCTTAAATTTTTATAAGTTTTAGAAATTTCTTTTTCAAGATTTTTCTTTAAAATCGATACAGCTTCAGTATCTCCTTTAATCTGAGCGTTGATAATATCCTCATCAATTTGCTGAATATTTTTTTCAAAATCTAAATAAGAAGCCATATTAATCTACTTTTTTAAATACAACACAGCCATTTGTGCCACCAAAACCAAAAGAATTACTCATTGCCACTTTTAAATCTGATTTTCTTGATATATTTGGAACATAATCAAGATCACATTCCTCATCTTTTACAAGCTGATTGATTGTAGGTGGAACTACCCCATCTCTTAAAGCCATAACACTGATAACTGCTTCAATTGCACCTGCAGCGCCTAAGCAATGACCTGTTTGTCCTTTTGTGGAACTTACAAGTGGGATATTATTACCAAAAAGCTCTTTAATTGCTGCTGTTTCATTTTTATCATTTACAGGAGTTGAAGTTCCATGTGCATTGATATAATCTACCTTTGGATTCCCTGCCATATTTAAAGCTTTTTTCATAGCTCTTAAAGGTCCATCTAAAGTTGGTGAAGTAATATGATGTGCATCTGCACTTTCTCCAAATCCAATTAATTCAGCATAAATCGTAGCACCACGTTTTTTAGCCTCTTCATATTCCTCAAAAACTAAAGCTCCAGCACCTTCTCCCATAACAAAACCATCTCTTTCTTTGTCAAATGGTCTTGAAGCATGCTGTGGATCTTCATTTCTGGTTGATAAAGCTTTCATTGAAGCAAAACCACCTATACCCACAGGACAAATAGCGGCTTCTGCACCTATAACTAACATTTTTTTGGCATTTCCTAAAGCTATACTTTTGTAAGCTTCTCCTATAGCATGGGTTCCTGCTGCACAAGCTGTAACACAAGAAATATTTGGCCCTTTAAGTCCATGCTCTATAGAAATCAAACCTCCTAACATATTTACAAGTGCTGAAGGTATGAAAAAAGGGGAAATTTTACGCGGACCTCGCTCGGAACAAATAATGGAATTTTTTTCTATGTTAGGCAAACCTCCGATACCAGCAGCCGAAACAATACCAAATTCTTCTTTGTCTAATTCTTCGCTAAATCCAGCATCCTGCATTGCTTCTCTTGCTGCTTTAATTCCAAGCTGTATGAAACGGTCAATCTTTTTTACTTCTTTGCCATCAACAACCTCTAATGGATCAAAATTCTTAACTTCAGCTGCAATTTGAACAGGAAAATCTGTAGTATCAAAAAGAGTAATTTTGTTTACCCCACTTTCTCCATTGCAAATTGCCTTAAACGAACTTTCCTTATCTAAACCAAGGGCATTGATCATACCAATACCTGTAACTACAACTCTTTTCAAGAATAAGCTCCTTGCAAGAAAAAAATTATTTTTTTAGATTATCAATATAATTTACAACATCTTCAATTTTAATTAATTTTTCAGCATCACTATCTGGAATTTCTACTTCAAATTTTTCTTCTAAAGCCATAATAAGCTCTACAACATCTAAAGAATCAGCACCTAAATCTTCAATAATTTTTGATTCCATTTTAACTGCATCTGCATCAATGCTTAATTGCTCTACTACTACTGCTTTTACATCATCAAATGTTGCCATTTGTTCTCCTTCAAAAAATTAAAATAAAGCGTATTTTACTATAAAAAGCTTAAAATATTTATAGTTTTTCATTATACTTGAAAATAAAATATTAAAACATAAAGGAAAAACGATGCTTTTCTCTAATTTAATCAAAGAAAATCAAAAAATTTGGGATGCTTATCTACATCATGATTTTGTTAAAAAATTAGAAGATAAAAGCCTAAAGCAAGAAAATTTTCTTTTTTATCTCAAGCAAGATTATATTTATTTGCTTAATTACGCAAAATGTTATGCAAGATTAGCACTTAACTCAAATACTGCAAAAGAACTTCGTTTTGCTATGAAATTTCAAAATTATATAGTTGAAGGAGAAATGGAACTTCATCGTGCAATTTTATCTCTTGGCATTAATGCAGATGAACTCGATACAAAAGATGAAAGTTTAGTCAATATAGCCTATTCGCGTTATATGTTAAGCGTAGGTGAAAATGGAGATTTTTTAGATATGTTAGTTGCTCTTAGTGCTTGCGCTATAGGCTATGCAAAAATAGGTGCTGAAATTATAAATCGTTTAAAAAATGAAAATTTAAAAGATCATCCTTACAAGGAATGGATTTTGACCTATGGAAGTGAAAATTTTCAAAATGAAGCTAAAGAATTTGAAGATTTTGTTAATTCTTATACTTCAAGTGTTAGTGCACAAAAATTCCAAAAACTCAGCGAAATTTTTCATACTGCAACACGCTTGGAAGTGGCTTTTTGGGAACATTCTTTAAGAATGGAATTAAATCTTTAAACATGGGCTTTTTGCCCATGTTTTTATGCAATTTTACTTGCATCAATAATATTATAATCTAAACCAACCATTTCTTTAGAAAGTCCTAATGCAAGTCCTACTAATTGTGATAAATGAATAATAGGCAATCTTGCTTTAGAATTAGTATAATCTTGAAATCTTTCTTGATAGATATCAAGCTGCATTTGACAAAGTGGACAAGGTGTTACAACACAATCAGCTTGATTTTCACTTGCATTATTAACAATTTGACTAGACATTTTTTTCACAGATTTTTCTGCAGGATAAGAAGCATGAAAACCACAACAATCAAGGCGTTTTTCAAAAGGAACTATTTTAGCCCCTAAAACTTCTACTACACTTTCAAAACTTTTTGGATTGGTTGAACTTTCTTTTTTACCGAAAGTATCTTCAGGTCTTAAACTATGACAACCATAAAATAAAGCTACTTTTAAATTTGAAAGCGGCTTTTTTACCTTGCTTTTTAAATTATCCAAATCCTCATAAAGCTCCCACAAAAGACTTGTAATAGGCGTTGAACCTTGATATTTCATTCCACCTTGTGCTAAAAAAGTATTGATGCGTTCTTTTGCACCCTTATCAAGAGTATTTTTTGCTTTAGTTAAAGTTAGCATACAAGTACTACAAGTTGTAAGCATTGGCATTTTCATCTCTTCTGCTAAAGCAATATTTCTTGCATTAGCCACCAAAGTCGCAATAGGATCAACGCACTGCGCTTGAGAAGCCCCGCAACAACTCCACCCCTTAATTTCATTCAACTTCCAACCCAAAATAGGTGCAATAGCTTCAAGTGAAATTTTAGATTCTTTTGCAGCTTGAGATAAAACACAACCTGGAAAAAAAGCGTATTCTTTTTGCATATTTTACTCCTTAACAGCAGCTTCTTGTGCCGCCTTTATCATTTTAACCAAATCTTTATGTCCTTCTATTTCATCCTCGCCAAAAACATGCATAGGATTCATTTTTCCTGCACGCATAAGTTTAAAAGCTATATCTGTTTTGCCCATAGAACCTATAACACCCTCAGAACGCAAAGCAAGATAAATTTCATTCAAGCGTCCTGAACCTTCAACTAAATCTTTATAAAAAGCTTCAGCATGATCAGGCCCTAAGCCTTCATTTAAACCTTTTTTAATCGCCATCACTCTTAAATTTGCTATATCACTTACTGAACTTATACCCTTTGGACAACGATCAGCGCACTCTTGACAATGAACACAAAGCCAAAGTCCATTCATTACACTAGGTTTTACATGCAACATAGGATCCTTACCTCGAGAGTCTGCCGCTGCACGCCAAGCATGAGTAAAAACAAAAGGTTGCATATAATCGCTACTATCTGCTTCTAATTTATTACACTCTGAGGCACAGCTACCACATAAAATACAATCCCATTGCTTGCTAATACGATCAAATTCTTCTTGACTTTGTTTACAGCCCTTTTCCGCTGAAAATTCATTTTTTGCCACCATGGCAGGACGAATTTTTCTTAAATTTTCTATAGAAGGCTCCCAATCCACAATTAAATCAGAAATTACTCTAAAATTTCCAAGCGGAGAAATGCGTATACTTGAAGGATTATCATATTCTTTTAACAAATCTTGCATCTTAGTATCACAAGCAAGATAAGAATGCCCATTCACACACACTGCACAAGCCCCACAAATTGCAGATTGACAAGAGGCGGTAAAATTTAAAGTAATATCTTTTGTTTTTTTAATAAAAAGCAAAAGAGAGAGCAGAGTTTTTCCTTGTATATCCTTATCATCAATATCATAACTTTGTTCATATTTTTCCTTGCCATTAAAACGATCTATGATGATTTTCATTGTACTCTCCTTCCATCAAGTGAAAACTCAGTTACCACGACATCTTTATAACTAAGTTTTAATTCATCATTTTCTAAATTTACAATGCTATGTTTTAAGAAATTTTTATCATCTCGCTTTGGATAATCTTCTCTAGTATGAGCTCCACGGCTTTCAAGTCTATTTCTAGCTGCTAAACAAGCACAGCGAGAAAGTAAAATCAAATTACCAAGCTCTACATAATCTGTAAAAGCAGTATTCATCACTTCATTAGGATTTGGAATACGAATTTTTTCATATCTTGCTTGTATATCTTCTAAATTTTTTGCTAGAAGATCGAGTTTTTCTTGAGTTCTAAAAATCCCCATATTATCCCAATTTTGACTTCCTAGCTCTTCTCGCAATTCATACATTTCTTGACCATTTCCGCCATTATTTGTAATTTCTTTAAATCTAGCCTGCCATTTTTGCGCAAGTTCATGAGTTTTTGCCCCTTTTCCAAAACTTGCATCTTTGGCATAATTTGTCGCACCAATGCCTGCTAAATGCCCCGTTACAACTGCATCGGCTAAAGAATTTCCCCCTAGTCTATTAGCTCCATGTATAGAAATACAAGAAGCTTCTCCACCTACATAAATTCCAGCAATTTTAGTACTCATATCTTCAAATTTAGCCACTTCAATTCCACCCATAGAATAATGCGCCGTTGGACGGATAGGTACAGGAGTATCCACTAAATCAATATTCTCAAAAAGCATTGCAGTATGACGAATTTTTGGTAAATCTTTTAAAATTTTTTCTTTTCCTAAGTGGCGTACATCGCACAAAACATAAGCTCCAAGTCCCTCGCCATAACCTCTACCTTCGCGAATTTCTGTTTCTATAGCACGCGCAACCACATCTCGCGGTGCAAGCTCCATTTTTTCATGGTAATTTTTCATAAAACGCTCACCACGATTATTTAAAAGATATCCCCCTTCACCGCGTGCCGCTTCTGTAATAAGAGTTCCACCATTTGCAACTCCTGTTGGGTGAAATTGTATCATCTCAGGATCTTCAAAACCAAGTCCTGCTCTAAGAGCAGCTGCCACGCCATCTCCTGTGGCAATAAAAGGAGTTGAAGTTCTATTATAAAATATCCTTGTGTATCCCCCTGTAGCAATCACCAAAGCTTTGCATAATACAGGATAAATTCCACCGCTTTGTATATCTCTTAAAACGACACCCTCGCATTTTCCATCCACAACACCTATATCCAAAAGTTCATGATCCATTAAAAATTTCACACCACTACTAATAGCATCATCTAAACAAGAATGCATTAAAATATGACCTGTTTTATCTGCAGAATAATTACAGCGTTTCTTAGAAGCTCCTCCCATTAAACGCTGAGCTACTCCACCTTGCTCATTTCTTGAAAACAAGGTTCCTATAAAATCCATATTAAAAATAGCCTTTCCAGCTAATTCACAAAATTTTAAAGCCGCATCTTGATCTACCAAATAAGCTCCGCCTTTAATAGTATCATAAGCATGTAATTTATAGGAATCTCCATTAGAAAAATCAGTAACTCCATTAATTCCACCCTCTGCCATACAAGTTGCGTTACGCGATGGCATCATCTTTGTAGCTACTACAACGCTTAATTTTGGATTTTCTTTTCTCACTGCGGTTGCAGCACGCAAACCTGCTCCACCTGATCCAATTACCAAAACATCGCAAGAAGGTAAATTTGTATCTTTATCCATCTTAGATGAATCATCTAAGGCATAAACTCCACTTGAACTTGCAGCTAAAGCTCCTACACTAATACAGGCTGTTTTTATAAAATCTCTTCTAGAAAATTCACCCATATCATTCTCCTTATTTAAAAAAAATTAATAATAATTTTTTAATGTAAGTCAATCTTACATAACCGCATGCCAAAAATCCAAAAACAAACTCTCCTTTCAATATAAAATGGATTAAAAACAAATTTATAATTTAGTAAATATAAAAAAGCATAAGATAAGTAATCAAAGAAGATAGATGAATATAATAAAATAAATATTAAAAAGTTTTTGCAATATATCATAATCTATTCCTTGCAAATTAAACGGAATGATTATACCTTAAAAAAATAACAAAAAGTTAATATTAATTAAGATAATATTTATCTTAATTAATATATAGTTAATAAAATTATCAAATCATTAAGCCTTAAAAAGCTTAAATTCTCCATTCATAAATTGCATTCTAGCGCTTAAATGTTCGAGATAAAAAACTTCAAATTTTGGATTTTGCGGAGTTTCATAAAGATTTACAAGATAAGGATATTTTTCAAACATCATTTTTTTAACTTCTAAATTTGATTCAAAAACCGCATTAGCCCTAAGTCTTAAAAAAGTCCCATCTTTTGCACAAGAACAAAATTCAATACCATTATAATTTTTTATATGCTTAAAAAGTCCTTTTGTGTTTGCTGTGCAAAAATAAATTTTATCTCCCACAAGCAATGGACTTTGTATAGGACGCACTCTAGGATTTCCACAAGTTCCTAAAGTGGCTAAAAATGCCGGTACATTATCATCTAAAAATTGTGCTATTTCTTTTAAATCCATCATTTTTCCTTACATATATAAACCACCATTGATCTTAAGCACATCGCCTGTCACATAAGAGGCATAATCACTGAGTAAAAACGCTACACAATTAGCCACTTCTTCAGGTTCTGCAAAGCGTTTTAAAGGAATATTATCTTGATAAGCTTGTTTGATTTCATCACTTAAAACTTCAGTCATATCGCTTTTTATGAAACCTGGAGTTACACAGTTAAAGCGTAAATTTCTACTTGCTCCTTCTTTAGCAAAAGATTTAGTCATAGCTATCATTCCACCTTTACTAGCAGAATAATTTACTTGTCCAGCATTGCCCATTTCTCCGACAATAGAAGCGATATTTACAACAGCACCAAAACGTTTTTTACTCATGGTTTTTAAAGCTTCTCTACAACCTAAAAAAGCTGAGCTTAAATTCGTATCCACAACGCCACTAAAGTCCTCTAATTTCATTCTTAAAGCAAGTTTATCATTTGTAATGCCTGCATTATTTACAAGATAACTTAGTTCTCCATCGCTCTCCACTATGGTTTTTACACCGTTTTCAAACTCATCTTCTTTACTTGCATCAAATTTAATCACAGCAGCAACACCACCACTTGCAATAATTTCATCTTTTAAAGCATCCGCAAGTTCAGGTTTTGAACGATAATTGATCCAAACTTTAAGCCCAAAACCTGCCAAAGTTTTTGCAATAGAAGCACCTATTCCCTTACTTGCTCCGGTAATTAAAACATTTTTTCCACTAAATTTCATTATCTATCCTTAATAAGTTTAATTTTAAAAATTGCAATCTTAACAAATTTCTTATAAAAAAGGCAAACAAACTAAAATAAAGCCTCATTCATTTCTTTTGGAATTTCTAAGTCTAAAATTTTAAGCACGCTTGCAGCGATATTACTAAGCCCCATATTATCTTTAATCTTTGAAACTCCCTTTGCTTGCACAAAAACAAAAACATCAAAAATAGTGTGATTGGTAAGCAAATTTCCTTTTTCATCTTGCATAGCCTCGCAATTTCCATGATCACTTGTAATGATAAAAGCATAATCATGCTTTTTTGCACATTCTACAATCTCGCCCAAACAAGTATCCACCGCTTCAACAGCCTTTATAGCAGCATTAAAATCGCCTGTATGTCCAACCATATCTCCATTTGCAAAATTTACCACTATAAAGTCTTCGCCCTTTTCTATACCTTTTTTCACTGCATCACACACTTCAAAAGCGCTCATTTGGGGTTTTTCATCATAAGTTTTTACCTTAGGACTTGGGATTAAAACCCTTGTTTCATTTTCTAAAAGCTCTTCTTTTCCGCCATTAAAAAAGAAAGTTACATGGGCATATTTTTCGGTTTCTGCGGTATGAAGCTGACTAAGCCCTGCTTTAGAAATCACTTGAGCTAAAGTATTTTCAATTTTTTCTTTTTCAAAAAGCACAGGGAGTTTAAATTTATCATCATAAACACTCATAGTAAGTAAATTTTCAAAGATTTTTTCGCGTTCAAACTCTTTAAAATCCTTGGAATTTAACACTTCAACAAGTTGTTTCATTCTATCATTTCTAAAGTTGATAAAGATAATGCCATCTTCTTCTCTCATGCCCTTGTAATTCTCATTTTGAGCTGCTTTAATAAACTCATCAGTAATATTTTCATCGTAAGATTTTTGTAGGTATTCTAATAAATTTGGCACTTTATAAGCCTTACCTAACAAGCACTCATAATATTCTTTCACCCTATCCCAACGCTTATCTCTATCCATAGCATAAAAACGCCCACAAAGCGTAGCAAAATGCACGCCTAAATTTTCACAAAATTCTTTTAAATCTTTTATGAAGTTTAAGCCACTTTTTGGACTTACATCACGCCCATCAGTGATTGCGTGAGCAAAAACTTCATTGCCATTTTTCGCACAAATTTCAAGCATGGCTTTAAAATGCGTATCCATAGAATGCACCCCGCCATCGCTATAAAGCCCTATAATATGCACTCTTTTACATTTTGCTAAAAGTTTTTGTAAATTCTCATTTTTTTCAAGTTCTTTGTTTTCAATGGTTTTATTAATACGCACTAAATTTTGATAAATAACACGCCCACTTCCTATACACATATGCCCTACTTCACTATTTCCCATCTGCCCTTCTGGCAAACCTACAGCTAAACCACTCGTTTTTAGTAAAGAATTTGGGACTTCCTTAAAAAGCTTTTCATAACTTGGTTTTTTAGCTGCTTCAAAAGCATTAAACTTACTATTCTTATTATACCCTATTCCATCTGTAATAATTAAAACGCATTTTTGCTTCATTTTTCTCTCTTTTATAAGAATTTTTTTGGTTAGATTTTACTAAAATTAAACTTTTAAAAACCAAAAAGAAGGCTAGGTTTTGTATTATCTTTCAGATTTAAGTCATTATGCTTTTTTTACTTATATTAGTGTGCGTGCAGGATTTGCATTTTTTATCGCTTTATGTTTGTCTTTATTTTTAATGCCTAAATTTATTACTTGGGCAAAAGCTAAAAATGCTAGTCAACCTATTTACGAATACGCCCCAGAAACTCATAAAACCAAATGCCATACTCCAACCATGGGTGGGCTTATTTTCATCAGTTCTGCAGTAATTGCAAGTTTATTTTGTATCAAATTTGATAATATTTTTGCTATAAGTGCTTTACTTTGTTTGATACTTTTTTGTTTGATAGGTCTCATAGATGATTTAGGCAAAGTTCTAAAAAAAGATAATCATTCAGGACTTAGTCCAAGAATGAAGCTTTTAGCACAAATCATCGCTGGACTTATTTGCATCTTACCTTTATATTTTAGTTCAGAGCTTAGCACGGAACTTTTTATACCTTTTTATAAACACCCTCTTTTTGATATGGAAATTTTTGCCATTGCTTTTTGGATTTTGGTTTTAATTTCTAGCTCTAATGCTGTAAATTTAACCGATGGACTTGATGGCTTAGCTACAGTTCCAAGTATTTTTTCTTTATCCACTTTAGGGATATTCTTATATTTGAGCGGAAATTTAAATTATAGTGAATATTTACTTTTGCCAAAAATTCAAGGACTTGGTGAAGTGGTGATTATTTGCGCTGCATTAATCGGTGCTTTAATGGGATTTTTATGGTACAACTGTTATCCTGCGCAGGTTTTTATGGGGGATAGCGGAAGTTTAGCTTTAGGTGGATTCATAGGATTTTTAGCTATCATTAGCAAAAATGAAATTTTACTTTTACTCATAGGTTTTGTTTTTGTTCTTGAAACTGTTTCTGTAATTTTACAAGTTGGAAGTTTTAAAATTTTTAATAAAAGAGTCTTTAAAATGGCACCTATTCATCATCATTTTGAAAAAGTTGGCTGGGTAGAAAATAAAATTATAGTGCGTTTTTGGATGATAGCCCTACTTTCAAATTTACTTGCACTTGCATCAATAAAGCTAAGATAATGAAAATTTCACTTTTTGGATACGGAAAAACCACACGTGCTATTGCTGAAAATTTGGTAGATAAATTTGGGCCTTTTGATATCTATGATGATCATTTTACAGAAACAAAAAAAGATACACTAGGAAATTTACTTTTAAATCCTAATGATTTTGATGATAATTTAAGCGATATTGAAATTCCTAGTCCAGGTTTTCCACCAAAGCACAAACTCATTCAAAAAGCAAAAAATTTACAAAGCGAATATGACTTTTTTTATGATATCATGCCAAAATCCGTTTGGATAAGCGGAACCAATGGCAAAACTACTACCACTCAAATGGCTACACATTTATTATCACACATTAGTGCTGTTATGGGTGGAAATGTTGGAACTCCTTTAGCAGAGCTTGATCCTTATGCAAAACTTTGGATACTTGAAACTTCATCTTTCACCCTACACTACACTCATAAAGCTAAACCTGAAATTTATGCACTTTTACCTATAAGTCCTGATCATCTTTCTTGGCATGGAAGTTTTGATAATTATGTTCAAGATAAGCTAAGCGTTTTAAAAAGAATGAATGAATGTGATGTAGCAATACTGCCTAAAATTTATGCAAATACTCCAACAAAAGCTCATAAAATAAGCTATGAAGATGAAAAAGATCTAGCTGTTAAATTTGGCATTGATACGGAAAAAATTTCCTTTAAAAGTCCTTTTTTACTCGATGCTATCATGGCTTTAGCTATAGAAAAAATTCTACTTGATACTTTAAGCTATGAGCTTTTAAATAGCTTTGTAATGGAAAAAAATAAACTCGAAGAGCTTAAAGACAGTCAAAATAGGCTTTGGGTAAATGACACTAAAGCTACAAATGAAAGTGCGGTAATGGCTGCACTTAGTCGCTATAAAGATAAAAAAATTCATCTCATCATAGGGGGAGATGATAAGGGTGTAGATCTTAGCAATTTATTTGATTTTATGAAAGGATTTGATATAGAACTCTATGCTATAGGTATTAGTACCGAAAAAATGCTTGATTATGCAAAAAAAGCGAATTTGAAAGCCTATAAATGTGAAGTTTTATCTAAAGCTGTAAATGAAATTTCAAATCACTTAAAAGACAATGAAGTGGCTCTTTTAAGTCCCGCTTGTGCAAGTTTAGATCAGTTCAACTCTTACGTAGAGCGTGGAAAAGTCTTTAAAGAATGTGTGAATAAAATTTAATTTATTATACAATCCATACAAATATATTAAACTTTCCAAACTCCTAAAAACACCCTATTCTCTTAAAAACCCTAAACAGCAACAAACTCTTTTTTAAACACAATTCTAAGCATCATCTAAAACAACAATAAAAATAAACATAGGATTTATATATAAAGTAAGCAATGAAGACATTTAACAAGTCCGCAATGAGCTACTTTCCCCCTGCCAGTAAGGCGTAGTATCATCACCCACGATGTGCTTAGCTTCTTGGTTCGGGATGGAGCAAGGCGTTTCCACATCTGTATAATCACGGACATTGTTATTTAAATATTCTTTGAAAGATTGAATTTAAAAAATAAAGATTAATCTTTTATTTCTTTACTTTTTTCTTTATTCTCTTTCTTCTTTTGTTTTTCTTTCTTCTTTACTTATCTTTTATCTTTGATAAGTTTTTATATAGAATACTTAAAAAACAATGTTAAGAGCAAGTTCTAATACAAACTTTACTTGAAAGATTTCTACTAAACTCTAAATATTATCTATATTCAAAGCTTTCTTAAAAACCTTAACAAGGAAGTGATGCTTTATTAAAGATAAGCCAAACGCTCTATTAGTACTGGTCAGCTAAAGGACTTTCATCCATTACACACCCAGCCTATCAAACTAGTAGTCTTCTAGAGAGCTTAGAGAAGATTCATCTTAGAGTTGGCTTCACGCTTAGATGCTTTCAGCGTTTATCCTTTCCAAACTTAGCTACGCTGCGATGCTCTTGGCAGAACAACAGCTACACCAGTGGTTTGTTCAACCCGGTCCTCTCGTACTAGGGTCAAATCTCTTCAATCTTCTTACGCCCACGGCAGATAGGGACCGAACTGTCTCACGACGTTCTGAACCCAGCTCGCGTACCGCTTTAAATGGCGAACAGCCATACCCTTGGGACCTGCTCCAGCCCCAGGATGCGATGAGCCGACATCGAGGTGCCAAACCTCCCCGTCGATGTGAGCTCTTGGGGGAGATCAGCCTGTTATCCCCGGGGTACCTTTTATCCTTTGAGCGATGGCCCTTCCACACAGAACCACCGGATCACTAAGACCGACTTTCGTCTCTGCTTGACTTGTATGTCTTGCAGTTAAGCTGGCTTATACCTTTATACTCTACGAACGATTTCCAACCGTTCTGAGCCAACCTTTGTAAGCCTCCGTTATTATTTGGGAGGCGACCGCCCCAGTCAAACTACCCACCAGACATTGTCCCACTTGAGGATAACTCAAGCTGGTTAGCTACCCAAATAAGAAAGAGTGGTATCTCAACAACGGCTCATATACAACTGGCGTCATATACTCAAAGCCTCCCACCTATCCTGCACATTCTTATCCAAGTAGCAGTGTCAAGCTGTAGTAAAGGTCCACGGGGTCTTTCCGTCTTGCCGCGGGTAGGAGGAATTTTCACCTCCACTACAATTTCACTGGATCCCTCTTTGAGACAGCTCCCATCTCGTTACGCCATTCATGCAGGTCGGTATTTAACCGACAAGGAATTTCGCTACCTTAGGACCGTTATAGTTACGGCCGCCGTTTACTCGGGCTTCGATCAAGAGCTTCGCTAATGCTAACCCCATCAATTAACCTTCGAGCACCGGGCAGGCGTCACACCCTATACATCCTCTTACGAGTTAGCAGAGTGCTGTGTTTTTGGTAAACAGTCGGGAGGGACTCTTTGTTGTAAGTTTCCTTGCTTTCGGAGTAAATCCTAATACAAAGCTAACCACACCTTATACCGAAGATACGGTGCTATTTTGCAGAGTTCCTTAAAGAGAGTTCTTCCACGCGCCTTAGAATACTCATCCCACCCACCTGTGTCGGTTTACGGTACGGGCAACATTAGCTAAACTTAGAAACTTTTCTTGGCTCGACGGCATCAGGGGTTCTTCTATCCATCCGAAGACTTCAAAAAGCCTTTCAGTTCTCGGAGTATTGTTATACGGATTTGCCTGTATAACCTCCTACGACCTTAGACTAGCACTTCCATCCGCTAGCCCCCTTAGCCCTAAGCGTCCTTCCATCGCACACTAATGTTGGTATTGGAATATTAACCAATTTGCCATCGTCTACCCCTTTCGGACTCGACTTAGGACCCGACTAACCCTACGATGACGAGCATCGCGTAGGAAACCTTGGGTTTACGGCGTTAATGATTCTCACATTAATTATCGCTACTCATGCCTGCATGCTCACTTCTATTCGCTCCAGCACTCCTTACCGGTATACCTTCGACGCAAATAGAACGCTCTCCTACCACTTGCACACAACTTAAACTACTTAAACTTTAAACCAAGAATATTTTTACTGATTTTACTAAGCTTTATTTCTATCTTTACTCTATAAAAATCAGTAAAAATATAACTTAAAACATATAACTTAGTTTTTTTATATTCTAAACTTAAATAATCTAAGTTGTGTGCAAGTCTACAGCTTCGGTACTTACTTTAGCCCCGTTATATTTTCCGCGCAAAATCACTAGACCAGTGAGCTATTACGCTTTCTTTAAAGGATGGCTGCTTCTAAGCCAACCTCCTGGTTGTTTAAGTAACTTCACATCGTTTTCCACTTAAGTAAGATTTAGGGACCTTAGCTGGTAGTCTGGGTTGTTTCCCTCTTGACGACGGATTTTATCACTCGCCGCCTGACTGCTGTGATTACATATAAGGTATTCGGAGTTTGATAGGGTTTGGTACATTGGTGTATGCCCTAGCCCATTCAGTGCTCTACCCCCTTATATTACGACACAACGCTATACCTAAATATATTTCGGAGAGAACCAGCTATCACGAAGTTTGATTGGCCTTTCACCCCTATCCACAAGTCATCCCGGGGCTTTTCAACGCCTATGGGTTCAGTCCTCCACTAGTTCTTACACTAGCTTCAACTTGCTCATGGATAGATCACTTCGTTTCGGGTCTGCAGCATCTGACTAAGCGCCCTATTCAGACTCGCTTTCGCTACGGCTTCGCGTTTGCTTAACCTTGCCAGACACCACAACTCGCAGGCTCATTATGCAAAAGGCAGTCCATCACACTGTATTGCTACATAGTGCTCTGAATGATTGTAAGCAAATGGTTTCAGGTTCTATTTCACTCTGATCACCTCAGTTCTTTTCACCTTTCCCTCACGGTACTTGTGCACTATCGATCTGGTATTAGTATTTAGGGTTGGATCGTGGTCGACCCGGATTCAGACAGGATTCCTCGTGTCCCGCCCTACTCAGGATACTGCTAGCTAAGCTTTGTTTTTCGCATACGGGACTATCACCCTCTATGGCTATACTTTCCAGAATGTTCTGCTAAACTCAGCTCTTGCACATTGCAGTCCTACAACCCCCAGTGCAAGCACTGGGTTTGCCCTCTTGCGCTTTCGCTCGCCGCTACTGACGCAATCTCTATTGATTTCTTTTCCTGAGGGTACTAAGATGTTTCAATTCCCCTCGTTCGCTCCTATATAGGTAATGTATATCTCTATACATTGGGTTGCCCCATTCGGAAATCTACGGATCAAAGCTTCTTGACAACTCCCCGTAGCTTATCGCAGTCTAGTACGTCCTTCATCGCCTTTACCAGTCAAGGCATCCACCATTCGCTCTTAGTAGCTTACCTTTTGATGTTCTTTTAGCAGATGAGCAAAGCTCATCCTAAAGAACCAAAGCTAAAGGCCTACCCCGCCAACCTAAAAGATATTAGGCTTAAAACGAAATAAACTAAACATTCATTAAAAAATTAATGTAGATAAAGCTTCAATTCTTAATCGCTAAAAAAACAATTTGCATAAAAGTTAGATATAACCTAACTTCTACCTTTTTTATTGATTCTAAAACGCATCACTTCCTTGTTAAAGTTTTTATGATAAGACTTCTTTATCTTAAGACGGAAAGCATTCAAACACTTAATATAAAACTAAATGATTTAGTCTTAACTAAGCTGTGAGTTTGAAACTTGTCTTTAATTTATAATCCTTAAATCTAATATTCTCTTTATTCATAGAAATAAAGACAGCTAAAAGTTAAGTTAAACTAAAGAAAAGATAAATAGGTTTTATCCTTTAACAAGTCCTGTAAAATTGTTTTTATTAAAACTTGCTTGTGACTCTTAACAATGATAATTAAAAAGAACATTAGGTTTAAAACCTAAAGGAAGTATATATATTAATATAATCATTATAAATATAAATACATAATGTATATGTTATTTATATCTATCTAAAGTATATTCTTTTATAGCTAAAGATAAAAATAAATCTAAGTATTTAGAGTTTATATTTTATATTTAATCTACTTTATATACTTGCTTTAGATTTTAAAGCTTCTTTATTCAAATCTTTTTTATGGTGGGCCTAACAAGACTTGAACTTGTGACCTCACCCTTATCAGGGGTGCACTCTAACCAGCTGAGCTATAGGCCCTTAATAAATGGTGGAGAATAGCGGGATCGAACCGCTGACCTCCTGCGTGCAAAGCAGGCGCTCTCCCAGCTGAGCTAATTCCCCATAAACAATTAGCTTTATCATCAATCTTTGAAATCTAAACAAGAATCAATTGAGTTTATATATTGAAGTAATAGTTGTGAGACTTATTACTTTGTACTCTAGAAAGGAGGTGATCCAACCGCAGGTTCTCCTACGGTTACCTTGTTACGACTTCACCCCAGTCGCTGATTCCACTGTGGACAGTAACTAGTTTAGTATTCCGGCTTCGAGTGAAATCAACTCCCATGGTGTGACGGGCGGTGAGTACAAGACCCGGGAACGTATTCACCGTAGCATGGCTGATCTACGATTACTAGCGATTCCGGCTTCATGCTCTCGAGTTGCAGAGAACAATCCGAACTGGGACATATTTTATAGATTTGCTCCACCTCGCGGTATTGCGTCTCATTGTATATGCCATTGTAGCACGTGTGTCGCCCTGGGCATAAGGGCCATGATGACTTGACGTCGTCCACACCTTCCTCCTCCTTACGAAGGCAGTCTATTTAGAGTGCTCGGCCGAACCGTTAGCAACTAAATACGTGGGTTGCGCTCGTTGCGGGACTTAACCCAACATCTCACGACACGAGCTGACGACAGCCGTGCAGCACCTGTCTCTAAGTTCTAGCAAGCTAGCACCCTCATATCTCTATAAGGTTCTTAGGATATCAAGCCCAGGTAAGGTTCTTCGCGTATCTTCGAATTAAACCACATGCTCCACCGCTTGTGCGGGTCCCCGTCTATTCCTTTGAGTTTTAATCTTGCGACCGTACTCCCCAGGCGGTACACTTAATGCGTTAGCTGCATTACTGAGATGACTAGCATCCCAACAACTAGTGTACATCGTTTAGGGCGTGGACTACCAGGGTATCTAATCCTGTTTGCTCCCCACGCTTTCGCGCCTTAGCGTCAGTTGAGTTCCAGCAGATCGCCTTCGCAATGGGTATTCTTGGTGATATCTACGGATTTTACCCCTACACCACCAATTCCATCTGCCTCTCCCTCACTCTAGACTATCAGTTTCCCAAGCAGTTTAATGGTTAAGCCATTAGATTTCACAAGAGACTTGATAATCCGCCTACGCGCCCTTTACGCCCAGTGATTCCGAGTAACGCTTGCACCCTCCGTATTACCGCGGCTGCTGGCACGGAGTTAGCCGGTGCTTATTCCTTAGGTACCGTCAGAATTCTTCCCTAAGAAAAGGAGTTTACGCTCCGAAAAGTGTCATCCTCCACGCGGCGTTGCTGCGTCAGGGTTTCCCCCATTGCGCAATATTCCCTACTGCTGCCTCCCGTAGGAGTCTGGACCGTGTCTCAGTTCCAGTGTGACTGATCATCCTCTCAGACCAGTTAAGCGTCATAGCCTTGGTAAGCCATTACCTTACCAACTAGCTGATACTATATAGTCTCATCCTACACCGAAAAACTTTCCCTACTCAACTTGTGTTAAGCAGGAGTATAGAGTATTAGCAGTCGTTTCCAACTGTTGTCCTCTTGTGTAGGGCAGATTAACTATACCTTACTCACCCGTGCGCCACTAATCCACTTCTAGCAAGCTAGAAGCTTCATCGTTCGACTTGCATGTATTAGGCACGCCGCCAGCGTTCACTCTGAGCCAGGATCAAACTCTCCATAAAAATTATAGATAGTTTAATCTTTTTCTTCAAAGAAAAAGTTATAAAAGATCAAAAGAAAAGCTTTTAATCTTTTTAAATTAGATTGAATAGATTTTACATAATTACTTATGCCTAAATCTTTCTGGCTCAATCGATCACTTATTTAGATTTCAAAGATTGACTAATAAGATTTGAATAACAATACTAAGTTAAAAGAACAAAACAAAAAATCATTTTTAAAAGAAAAGTTTTTAAATTAAAAACAAGATTTATAAAAAAGCTTTTTAGTTTTAAATTAAAAAATTAAGAAAGTTAAAAACTCAAATAATTTAAAAACTTAAAAAATCTAAAATAAAGTTAATTTATAAAATCTACTCAGTTAGTGAAACTTTATAATTTAAAAGATTTTAAGTCCTTTTTTTCAAAAAAGGAAATGAAAGTATAACCAATTAAACTTAAAAGGGGATTAAATAAAGGATTAAATAATATAAATATTTGTGTAAGTATTTATATAAGTATTTGGTGGGTTAAAAAATGGGGGCTATATTTTA